>CAIPFS010000136.1 GCA_903864375.1 uncultured Verrucomicrobiota bacterium | reverse complement strand
GTCTTTTCGGTGGTCTTCATGGTGATAATCCCTTTTCCACCCCGGGATTGCTGCCGGTACTCATCGAATCCGGTCCGCTTACCAATCCCGTTGGCGCCGGCCACCAACAGGGTGGCTGTCGGGTCGATGACTGCCAGGGCCACGACAGCATCCGATGGATCGAGATCAATTCCGCGGACACCCGTCGCAGGCCGGCCCATGACCCGGACATCGTTTTCATCAAACCGGATGCTCATTCCGGAACGGGTGATGATGACCACCGCCTGGGAGCCATTGGTCAGCTTGACGTCCACGAGTCCATCTTCAGGGTCAATGCCGATGGCAATGATGCCGCCCTTTCGCACATTCGCGAAGTCCCCGAGGCTGGTGCGCTTGACCGTTCCGTTCTTGGTGCAGAAGAACAGGGAGTGCGATTGTTGCCAGGTTTGTTCCTCCTTGTTGGCTCCGTAGCGAGCCTCGACACGGACCAGGGCTTGAATGGTTTCTCCGGAGCGCATCTCCAGAAGATTGGCGATGGACCTGCCCTTCGACGCCCGACCCATGTCCGGGATTTCGTGCACCCGTTCCACGTACACCCGTCCCAGATTGGTGAAGAACATGAGATAATCATGCGTACTGGCGGTGAAGAGGTGTTCGATAAAGTCGGAGTCCTCCGGTTTTTCGGCTTCCCGGGTGGCCATGCCAATGACTCCCTTGCCACCGCGCTTTTGGGATCGATAGCTGGAAACGTTGGTCCGTTTGATCAGGCCGTTGTGGGTCAGCGTGACGATCACTCCCTCATTGGCGATAAGGTCTTCGATGGCAATCTCACCCTCGTCCGGCACGATCTGACTCATGCGGGGCGTCGCATACTTTTCGCGAATCTCCCGGAGCTCCTTCTTGATGATGGCCAGGACGCGGGCTTCCTTGGCCAGGATGTCCATCAGGTCCTGAATCCGCTCCATCAATTCCCGGTACTCGTTCTGAACCTTGTCGATTTCGAGGCCGGTGAGTTGATACAGGCGGAGTTCCAGAATTGCGTCCACCTGCCGACCGCTCAGGGCGTACCGGTTGTCGTTGGCACGGACTCCGCGAAGGATGATTCCCCATTGCTCGACCTGGCTCTTCGTCCACGCAAAGGCCAGAAGTTTGACCCGGGCTTCGTCCCGCGTTTTTGAACCGCGAATGATGCGGATGAACTCATCCAGATTGCTCAGGGCACAGACATAACCTTCGAGCAATTCCGCCCGCTCCTCGGCTTTTCGAAGATCATGGCGGGTCCGTCTCAGGATCACCTCCCGGCGATGCTCGATGTAGCATTGGATGACCTCCTTGAGATTCAGTGTTTTTGGACGCCCGTGGTCAATGGCGAGGCAATTGACGCTGAAGGACCCTTCGAGCTGCGTGTGCTTGAAGAGGTTGTTGATGACCACCCGCGGGATGGCGTCGCGCTTGAGTTCAATGACCAGCCGGCAGTTCTCGTCGGACTCATTCCGCATGGCCGAGATGTCGGTGATGATCTTTTCATTCACCAGGCTGGCGATTTGTTCCTCAAGTGCCGCCCGGTTGACGTTGAAGGGGATTTCGGTGACCACCAGCTGTTCGCGTCCGCCTTTGAGCTGCTCAATACCGATGGTTCCGCGCAGTTTGACACTTCCCCGACCGGTTTCGAGGTAGTTCTTGATGCCTTCAAGCCCACAAATCGTTCCACCGGTGGGAAAGTCGGGTCCCTTCACCCACTTCATCAATTGCGGGATGGTGATCTGGGGATTGTCGATCTGGGCACAGATGCCGTCGATGACCTCCCCCAGGTTGTGCGGGGGAATGTTTGTCGCCATGCCCACGGCGATACCGGTTCCCCCGTTGACCAGGAAATTGGGGAATGCCGCCGGAAAAACGGTGGGCTCGGTCCGGGTTTCGTCGTAGTTGGGGACGAAATCGACCGTATCGCGGTCCATGTCCGCCATCAACGCGGCGCCGAGATGGGTCAGGCGGGCCTCGGTATACCGCATGGATGCGGGAGGATCGTTTTCAACCGAACCGAAGTTTCCCTTGCCCTCCACCAGCCGCTCGCGCATGGCCCATGGTTGGGCCATGTGCACGAGAGTGGGATAGATGGCCTGGTCGCCGTGCGGATGGTAGTTACCCATCGTTTCTCCCACGATCTTGGCGCATTTGAGGGTCTTGCGCCCGGGATACAGGGAGAGTTCCCCCATGGCGTATAAAATCCGCCGCTGGGAGGGCTTCAGACCATCACGGACGTCCGGCAACGCCCGGGAGATGATCACCGACATCGAATAAGCCAGGAACGAATCCTTGATTTCGTCGGCGACATTGATCTTGGCGATCTTTTCGTTGGCGGAATAGGCCCCGCCCGAAGCCCGGGGTTCGTTCAGTGGAAGTTCGTCAGACATGTTGCAAAAATTGGGTCGTGTTGAGTGCTTCTCCGCGAAGGCTTCGCGGAGTCAGCAGGCGGCCTATGCCGGATCGCGGTGAAAGCGACGGAGACGGAAGCGAATCCCCGAAGCCCCACGGTTATCGGGGAAGGCATGGGAATGATGGCGTCGGATGATGGTGGCTACCGAGCCGAACTTCATACGTCCAGATTTCGAACGTTCAGGGCATTATCCTCAATGAATCGTCGGCGGGGTTCCACCTCATCCCCCATCAGGCGGGTGAACATGGCTTCCGCCTCCACCGCATCGGTCAGGTCCACCTGCAGGAGCTTTCGACGAACCGGATTCATGGTGGTTTCAAAAAGTTCCTTGGCATCCATTTCGCCTAATCCTTTGAAGCGGGTGACATTGATGCCCTGCTTGCCGACAGCTTTGACTTGCTCGAGAATTTCCGGGATCGAGAACAGCGGAGTGGATTTGGTCTTTTCGCCCTGGCCTTCCAACAGCTCAAACAAGGGGACCTTCTGTGCGGAATAATGGTGAACGTCCAGCCCTTTGCGGGTCAGCTTGACCAGCAGTTCGCCGATGGCTTTCGACTCGTGGTGCAGGTCGGAGTGGGTGGCCCGCCGCGACTGCCCCCTCGCTTTTTCCTGCCGTTCCTTTGCCTCGACATCGCCGAACAAATCGGGGTTTTCCGCCTTAAAACGGTCGAAATCCTCGGTGGCGGTAAAGAAATGAACCGATTCATCATTGCCCTCCCGCACCTTCACCAGATGTCGCGGGAGCACTCCATCGGACGTCCTCGCTTCGACATAGTCGGAAAAATCGGCGCCCAGCCGCTTGATGTGAGTGGCATGCTTATCCAGAACCTCAAGCATTCCCAGAATTTCCTCCAGTTGCCGGGCAGGCACTTCCCGCCCATCCGATAGATTCTTCAATCGAACCTCTTCGGTTCCGATCTGAAGAAGAATGCGGTTGAGCTGCAAATCATCATCGACGTATTCGATGCGCTTTTTCCGGGTCACCGAGTAGAGGGGAGGTTGGGCGACATAGATGAAGCCCCGCTTCACCAACAACGGCATCTGTCGGTAAAAAAAGGTCAGAAGCAACGTGCGGATGTGCGATCCGTCCACGTCGGCATCCGTCATGATGATGATCTTGTGGTAGCGCAGTTTTTCGAGGTTGAACGCACCTTCCCCCTCGCCATCACCGATACCGGTGCCGATGGCGGTGATCATGGTCCGGATTTCGTTGTTCTGCAGGACCTTGTCGAGCCGGGCCTTCTCGACGTTGATCAGCTTTCCGCGGATGGGAAGAATGGCTTGAAATTTCCGATCACGCCCCTGTTTCGCCGAGCCACCTGCCGAGTCACCTTCGACAATGTAGAGCTCGGTATTCACGGGATCCCGGTCCGAGCAGTCCGCCAGCTTTCCGGGAAGCCCACCTCCGGTCATGGCGGTCTTTCGAACGGCCTCCCGTGCTTTGCGCGCCGCCTCCCGGGCCCGTGCAGCATTCAATGCCTTTTCAATGATGCGCTTGGCAACATTGGGGTTGGCGTCGAAATAACTCATCAGACCTTCGTAGGAAGCCGATCCAACGACACTTTCCACCTCCGGTGAAATCAGCTTCACCTTGGTTTGTGATTCAAATTTTGGATCGCTGTGCTTGATGGAAATCACCGCGGTCAATCCCTCGCGAACATCGTCCCCCGTGATTTGAGGGTCCTTGTCCTTCAGCAGGCTGTTGGACTTGGCATACTGATTGATCGAGCGGGTCAGTGCATTTCGAAAGCCGGTCAAATGGGCACCGCCGTCCGGGTTATGGATGGTGTTGGTGTAGCACAACACCTGGTCGTTGTAGCTGTCGTTGTACTGAAGGACGGCCTCGACGTGGATTTCGATCTCCTTGTCATCCATCAGCGTCTTGACCTGCCGACGGACCGACAAGGGCTTGGGGTGCACCAGGTCCTTGCCCTGGTTCAATTGCTTGACGAATTCCTCAACCCCATCCTTGTAGATGAATACCTCCGGCTTGGGCTCTGCCAGACGCTCATCCAGAAAGGTGATTTCCAGACCGGAATTCAGGAATGCCAGCTCGCGAAGTCGCTGGGCGATGCGATCCGACTTGAATTCAACCGTGTCCCGGAAAATCTCGGCGTCCGGTTTGAAGCTGATCAACGTTCCGGTCCCCTTGGATTTCCCGATAACCTCCAGCTTTTTGACCGTCCTGCCGCGCTCGAATTCCATGTGGTAGACCTTCCCATCTCGGGAGACCTCCACCTCAAACCATTCGCTGACGGCATTGACGCATTTGGCACCGACACCGTGGGTGCCGCCTGAAAATTTATAGCCCCCCTGACCGTATTTCCCACCGGAATGGAGGGTGGTCAGCACCATCTCGACCCCGGGCACCTTGTAGACCGGATGGATGTCCACCGGAATTCCGCGCCCATCATCCCGGATCGACAGGGATCCATCGACATGGATGTTGACCTCGATGTGGAAGCAATGGCCGGCCAGATGTTCGTCGACGGAATTATCGAGGACCTCCGAGACGCAATGGTGCAGCGCCCGTTCATCGGTGCCTCCGATGTACATGCCGGGCTTTTTGCGAACGGCTTCCAGACCTTCCAATTTTCCCAGCTTCGATGAGTCGTAGCTGTCTTGTCCTGCTTCGGGTTCTGACATGTTTTCTCTCGGGAAAATTCCCACCGTGGAGGGGGAATCATCCGAAACCCAAAGGTAACAGGAGGAGCCCGTCGCACAACCTGAAAGTGGACCCCGGTCGGAGCGTGGAGCCCTACCTGTTGGGGTGCCCGTCAACGGGTACCTAATTGCTTGTGCTTACTCGTCGGCAGTCACCACCACCAGCCAGGCGTCATCCCACTTTTCCTTGGTCTCACCTCCGAAGGCAAACACATGACCCGCCTTGAGTTTTTCGATGGGGAACGGTTCGGACTTCACCAGGGAAGGCGGACCTCCCGCATGGAGGCTGTACACCGAAATCAGGACATTGCCGTCGCCCGAATCCAATAGATCCACAGCACATTTCTCGCTGAGTGTGAACCGCTTGGGGGATTTGGTCGGAATGGCTGCGACCTCGGATTTGACGACAAAATAGTTTTTCCAACGAAGATGGCGGAATTTTCCGCGGAGCTTGGGATCCAGCTCCTTCAGGTCCTGCCCCGGCGGCTTGGAGTCATCCGTGCCCCAGGCCAGCTGCGCTCGAAGTTTAAGATCGGTGGCAAACGAAGCCAGAGGGCAAAGCCAAATCGAGACCAAGGCGATCGGCACCACCCGGTTGCGCAGGAAAAAGGCGGGATTCATGAGGCTTGGTGCGAAGAGACTGCGACAGGCGGCATGAAAGATGCCACTAGTTTATCCAATGAATTGTCACCCCATCCGCCTCGGAACTAAAGGTGGTCACCGTCGATGCCTGAGGGCTGCCGGATCCCAGTTGGAAGGAGCGTGCGCCACTATTGGTGAACGGCTGAAGGGCGATCACGGCAATCACCGCGGAGAGACCCATCATGGGGGCCAGCCATCGCCACATCAGCGCAGAGGGGGAACCTGTGGCCGCAGGCGCAGGCTTCGGTGCCTGGAGCCGGCGTTCCAGTTGTGACCAATAGAATTCGCGTGTTTCAGGAATGCGGATGACGGGTTCGTGTCGCTGAAGAACCTCACGCACGGCGGTGAGTTGCTGGTGGAGTTGGCGCGCCTCCATGTCCGATGACAATAGCCGGGCCACCGCCTCCTGGCGTTGACTGCTCAGTTGTCCGTCAACGGACGACTGAATCTCCAACATCGTTTCCAATTTCATAAATTCGATTTGCTCTTCCGACCTGAAAAATCACTCTGGCTTCTGTCTCTGTCTCCCGCTTCGGGATTCCCCATGGGTTGTCCCGCTCCCATTAATTGTCCCGCTCCCGTTGCAACCCGCGAAGCAATGTCGCCAACCGACGTCGGGCATAAAACAGCCGGGACATGACGGTCCCGATGGAAATCCCCACCTTTTTGGCAATCTCCTTGTATTCCAATCCTTCGTACTCGTGCAAAACCAGGACGAGTCGGTGAGCAGGCGTCAACTTCGTCATGGCTTCGTCGATGCGTCGGCGCAATTCGTCCTTCTCCAATCCCTCGGTGGGATTGCCGGGTTCGATGGAGAGTTGGCTCTCCACGCCGCCGACTTCTTCCTCCAATTGCTCGATGGACTCGGTCCGGTTCTTCTTTTGGCGACGAATTTGATCGAGGCAGAGATTGATGACGATGCGCGTCATCCACGTCGCAAACGACGAATCGCCCTGAAATTGATGCAGCCGTTGCCATGCCTTCACCCATGCCTCTTGCGAAAGATCGAGAGCTTCTTCTTCATTGCGCATCATCATCATCGCCCGGGCGTAAATCTTGTCGCGATGGCGAAAGACCAGCTCTTCAAAAGCCTCGGTCTCACCCAACCGTGACCATCCCACCAACTCCTCGTCGGCGGCGGTCGGATAATCATGGTTCAGCGACACAGGCAGTGACGATGGCGGCGGTGAATTATTCAGGAAACAGGAAATTCTGTTTCCACTCCGGACAGGAACCTTCCACACGCTTCATCGGTTAACAACTGACCGTCAGCTGCTTGTGGAGGAAGGATGGGCATAAAGATGTCGGGGAGCCGGTTAAATGACACCCTTGCTGCTGGGGACCACTTGAGGAATTCGAGGGTCGTGCTGGCAGGCAAAGTCCACCGCCCGTGCAAACGCCTTGAACAGGCTCTCAACCACATGATGTGGCTCGCCGCCATACAATAGTTCGAGATGCAAATTGCACCGGGCTTCATTGGTGAATCCCTGAAAAAACTCCCGTGCCAGACCAAATCGAAACGCCGACGAGTCGTCCTGATTCTTTTCCTCCGATGTGATTTTGCGATGAGCCATGGAATCGAGACCGCGCCAGACGAGGAACGGTCGACCGCCAAAATCGACGACGCAGCGGGCCAGACATTCATCCATTGGCACAAAAGCCTCTCCCCGTTTGGTTTGCGGAGGTGCTTCCGGCTCCCAACCCGTCCCGTACCGGCGGACGCCGCGCTTGTCTCCCAGGGCCTCACGAAATGCCTGTCCCAAGGCCAGACCACAATCTTCAACGGTATGATGGTGGTCCACCTCCAGATCCCCGCGGCACCGGAGCGTCAAATCGCACAGCGAATGGCGGCTGAACGCAGTCAGCATGTGGTCAAAAAAGCCGATGCCCGTCTTGACTCTGGATTTCCCGCTTCCTTCAATCACCAGCTTGAGGTCGATTTGCGTTTCAGTGGTTTGACGTCGGATGTGTGCCGTGCGAATGGACATCCGGGGCAGTCTACCTGCTTGCGGTCAAAAGGGAAGGGAGGCCTTGTTGAGTTCTCCCACCATTTCAAAAAGAGCATGAAAAACACCTGGTTTGTCACCGGAACCGACACCGGAGTGGGAAAAACAGCCTTTTCGATCCTTTGGACCCGATTTTTAGTGGCGGCGGCGGGGCCGGTGATTGCCGTCAAACCGATTTGTTCCGGAGGCCGCGATGATGCCGAAGCGCTTTTGGCGGCTCAACGCAACAGCTTGCAAATTGGTGACATCAATCCCTGGCATTTTCCGGACCCTATCTCCCCCGTTCTGGCTGCGCAAAGGGTGGGACGAAGGATCCGGCTCGCGGAGGTTGTGGAATTCTTGGCCCCGCTCCGGGAAGGCACTGGCGACTTGGTGATTGAAGGGGCTGGAGGATTATTGAGTCCTTTGGGGGAGGATTTTGACAATCGCGACCTCCTGACAGCCCTTGGAGCTCGAGCCGTGGTGATTTGCCCGAATCGTCTGGGAGCCATCAATCAAGCGCGATTGGTCTGGGAGAGCCTGCCCCCTTCGGTTCGCTCGTCGAGTGCCCTGATTCTCAACGGGTTTCCCAGTGAGGATGCCTCAACGCCCACCAACCGGGAGGGGTTGACCCACTACCTCCCTGGTGAAAACATCTTCTTTCTTCCGTGCCAGGAGGATGCCCTGCGATCACCCCTGCCACCGGTTCTGGCCGACCTCCATCAATGGACGAAACGCCGGGAGGAAAGGCCTTCCAAATAAAATCGTTTCTCCACCTCCGGACGCAAGTCCATCCGAAGGAGGGACATCCAACGGAGAGATGCGCTCCTGCAAGTCCCCAATCCATGCGGGGATCGTCACCAGTCCCGACCTAAAGGCACCTTGATATCGGGGCTGCTGCCGATCCAGAGGCCGTTTCAACCACGCCCGCCACGCGATTCAGGCCCATTCCTATCCAGTCTGACCCAGGAACCACGGCCGGCAGTCGGTCCGATAGCCATCCCGAACGCCGCCAGGCACGAAGGCGAGACGGCATCCGACCCGTTTGTTTAACGGAAATGTCAGGCCTTGCCGCCGAAGCTGACGTAGTCATCGAGATCCAGCAGGTCGAACCAGTTGCCGACGTCTTCTCGTTGGGGAGCAATTTTGGCATGGATGCCATTGAAGAACTCTCGGGAGTCGGTATCCGACGGTGTGCGTGAGGATTGCCAATTCGACCATTGGATAATATCCCAATCCGAGGGCTTGGTGGTCGAATGGGACTGAATCCAGGACCAAAGTTCGCCATCACTCTTGCCGGTGGACACCTCTGTCTGAAGGTCTTCTGCGGAAACTCCCAGGAAACTGAGGACACGTTGATCGAGGGGACAGTTGAAATGGTACTCGCCGTTCTTTCCGGCCAATGTCGCGCGGCATTTGTCGATGAGCCGGGGCAGGGCGGGGACTCCTCCCAATTGGGCTCGAGCGCTCCGGGGCGGATGAATCGTCAGGTCTGGAAGGCTAAAGTTCATAGGTATTGGCCCAAGGCATAGAACCGCCAGGCGGTATGCGCAATCCCCCGGTATGTAAAGGTGGGGTGACGTGGCACCCTCGGGGACTCAGGGGTCAGATGGAATAATCCAAACCCATGTCCGGCTTGATCCGCAACGCTTCCGCCCGACGCACCAGATCCGCCACCGTGAGATTCTCCAACAGCCCGGCAATGGCATCGCGCACCTCTTTCATGACCGACCTCAGGGCACATCGGGATTCATCCGGACAGTTGCATCGCTCGTAGTACTTGACGCTGACGCATCCCACGGGAGCGAGTTTGCCTTCCAGATGACGGATCACCGCTGCCAATGGAATCAGTTCGGGATTCCGGGACAAACGATAGCCGCCCGCGACACCCCGGCGGCTTTCAACAAACCCGGCGGTCCGAAGCTCATTGAGAATCTGTTCCAGAAAGCGCTTGGGAATGTTTTCACGCTCGGAAATGGCCTGAATGCGAATCACGGCATCCCGAGGGCTTTGCCCCAAAACGGTCAACGCCCGAAGGGCATATTCTCCGCGAACCGAAAGTTTCATCGCCCGGACGATCGCGAATCTTGAGTGAGGCAATCAAATTAAAACGCAGCAATTCAATTTCGAAGAGAGGAGGCGCCCGGTGAAAAAGGTCATCCGTTGTGAATATTCAATACTCACTTGACTTACTGTAGATTTGTCGCAAGCTTCACGTGCTGTGACGAGTCCCGAGTCTTCTGCTTCCCCCGCTTCAAATGAGCTTCCTCCCTGGCTGCGCACGGTTCTGGCGCAGGTGGAGGGGCTTCAATTTGGGGTGGTCCAAATCACCGTCCACGATTCCCGTGTGGTGCAGGTGGAGCGAACGGAGCGCGTGAGATTCGACGCCGCGATGGGTCGTTCATCGAGTGGTGAACGGTCCTCAACCAACCCGTCAACGGGCGGCCAACGTCGCTGAATGTTCGGCGACCGGGTTCCCCCGGAGTCGAGGCGTCCGCAGTCAACCACTACCATGTCCATTCCCATTCGTTATTCGGCTGGTCTCTTTGCCAGCACCATTGTCTCCCTTGCCGTTCTGGCCGCAGATGATACCGAAGCCCAGTTGCGTCAACTTCGTGAGCAACTTTCCGCACTCGACCAAAAAATCCGGACGCTCGAGCGTCAACGGGAGGTCGATCAGGAAATAGCGGTTGATAAGGCCAAAGCTCAGCCTCTGGCCACCATCGACGACAAGGGATTCACCATCCGGTCGGCGGATACCAATTTTACCATGCGGATCCACGGCGTCTTCCAGGGGGATGGACGCTTTTATTTTGATCATGCCGCCGGGGCTGCCAACGACACGTTCCTGGCGCGGCGCGTGCGTCCCATCTTCGATGGCACGGTTTACCGGTTGTTTGACTACCGGTTGATGCTCGATTTTGGGTCGGGATTGAATTCGGCCGCTGCCAACGTGGGCTTTGTCCAGGACGCCTACGTGAACATGAACATCGACCCGGCCTTTCAGATTCGTGTCGGTAAGGACAAGGTGCCTCTGAGCCTGGAGCGGCTTCAGTCCGACGTGGATTTGGGACTTCCCGAGCGGGGATTTCCCAGCGTCATTGCCCCCAACCGGGACACGGGAATCCAGTTCCGGGGCGAGCCATGGGGCGGCAAATTCGAATACCAACTCGGAGTCTTTAACGGTCTTTCCGACGGCGGTAGCGGTGATTTTGAGACCACGGACAGCGGCAAGGATGTGGTGGCCCGGGTCTTCTTTCAGCCATTTCGTGATCAGCGAGCAAAATGGCTGAAGGGCATCGGGCTGGGTGTGGGCGGTTCGTACGGTGACCAACGTGGAGCCGTCCGTTCCTACGTCTCCACCGGGCAGCAGACCATCTTCAGCTACCTGAACGGGAATGGGTCCACCCCGCTGACGCCTCAAGTGACTGCCGGTGGCGAGCATTGGCGGGTCGAACCGCAGGCCTGGTACTATTGGGGGTCTTTGGGTATTCTTGGAGAATACATTGTTTCCGATCAAAAGCTTCAACGGACGGCGGGGACCTCGGTCCTTCAAACCCGTGCGGATAACCGGGGCTGGCAGATACAAGGCTCCTGGTTCTTCACCGGCGAAGAAAACACCTTCCGGACAGTCAATCCGTTGCGCCCGTTCACCCTGGGGGACGGAGGGTGGGGTGCACTTCAAGCGGTTGCCCGGATCAATCAACTGACTCTGGACAATCAATTATTTCCAGTGTTTGCCAACCCGGATACGTCGGTTTCGAAGGCGTCGGAATGGAGTGTCGGGATCAACTGGTATCTCAACCGCCTGGTCCGGGTCTCGGCGGATTACAGCCAGACCCATTACGAAGGAGGGGCCAAAAACCCCGCAACCGCCAAAGACGAGAAAGTCTTGATCAGCCGTGTTCAATTGAGCTTCTAAACATTTACTCCATGAAAACAGTTTCATCTGATATTCGTCGGATTTTCCGGGCTTCCCTGATTCTCCTCGTTCTTTGCGGCGTTTCATTGTCGGCCAAGACGATCGAGATTCTGAATGTAAGTTACGATCCGACCCGGGAATTCTACGTTCAGTTCAACGAGGCATTCTCCACCTACTGGAAGGAAAAGACGGGGGATGATGTCGTGGTCAAGCAATCGCATGGAGGTTCCGGCAAACAGGCCCGGGCCATTTTGGACGGGCTTCAAGCGGATGTGGCCACCCTGGGATTAGGCTATGACATCAACGTCCTGGTGGAGAAGGGGCGACTGTTGCCGGAAGATTGGCAGCAGCGCCTGCCGAACAACAGCTCCCCCTACACCAGCGCGATCGTCTTGTTGGTCCGGAAAGGGAACCCCAAAGGAATCCATGAATTTGAAGACCTCGCCCGCCCTGGCGTGTCCGTGATCACGCCCAACCCCAAGACCAGCGGTGGGGCTCGCTGGAACTTCCTGGCGGCATGGGGATACGCCCTCAAGAAATGGAACGGTGACAAGGCGAAGGCCCGGGCATTTGTCGCGGCCATCTACAAGAACACGCCGGTTCTGGATACCGGAGCACGTGGCGCCACCACGACCTTTGTCGAACGGGGTATCGGCGATGTGTTCATCTCGTGGGAGAATGAGGCTCTACTGGTGCTGAACGGGAAGGACAAGGCGGAGTTTTCCCTCGTTGTTCCCTCCACCACGATCCTTGCGGAGCCTCCGGTGGCATGGCTGGACCGCAACGTCCGGCGACATGGGACCGAGGCGGTTTCCCGTGGCTATTTGGAATTCCTCTATACCGAAAAGGGGCAGGAGATTGCTGCACGAAATTATTATCGTCCGCGAAACGCAAAGATTGCCGGGCAATTCTCCAGCCAGTTCGCCCCAACCCAACTCTTCACTGTGCAGGAGGTTTTTGGTGCCTGGAACGATATCCAGAAAACCTACTTCGCCGAAGGTGGGATTTTTGACGAAATCCAGCGCGACAATCGGTGAAGCTTGGAGCAGTTCCTCTGATTTGCCATTCAACCGTCACTTCCCACTCCCAAAATCATGGCCACGCTCCTTCGTGATTCCGTTTCCGTCCGCCCGTCCGCCCCTCCCCGGACGGCGCGGACCGGTTCGCCGGTATTCAACCGCGTGGGGCGTCTGACCGCCCCATTCGATCAATTAATGGCGCGGTCCAATCATCTGTTGAGCAAGTCCCTGGGAGAGTTTTCAAGCCAGGGGCAGTCGTACTCCCTGCCACGCTATCTTTACCTGGGACCCCAGGGTGGCGGGGACATCCTCCGGCTCGGCATTTTTGCCACGATTCACGGGGATGAACCGGAGGGGGCACTGGCCCTCCACCGCTTTGTCGAACAATTGGAGGCGGTGCCTGAAAGGGCCCGTGGATATGCCCTGTTCATCTACCCGGTATGCAATCCGACGGGATATGAGGATGGTACTCGCTTTTCCCGGAGTGGACGGGACCTCAACCGCGAATTCTGGTCAGGCTCACTTGAGCCAGAGGTCAAGTTTCTGGAATCCGAGATATGGATGCAGGCCTTCCATGGGATCATCAATCTCCACACCGACAACACCAGCGATGGAGTTTACGGCTATGTCAATGGAACCATTCTGTCCGAGTATCTACTCGAACCCGCCTTGAGATCGGCGGAGCGGTTTCTTCCCCGGAACACCCGATCGGAAATCGATGGGTTCCGAGCTCACCGTGGAATGATCTATGACTCCTTCAAGGGCGTATTGCGGGCTCCCCCCGGACTGGAGCAACCGCCCTTTGAGCTGACCTTGGAAACACCCCAGGAGGCGCCGGTGGACCGGCAGGTGGAGGCGTTGTCGTCCGCCCTGATATCGGTTCTGGATGAGTTCCGTCAATTGACCGCCATCGCCGCCAACATTTAGTTTTCGTCGTCACCTATAATTTTTGAAAGAAATTGTATGTCCCGCATTTTTGACAACATCACCCAAACCATCGGCAACACCCCGCTGGTCCGGCTTCACCGGACCGCCCGGCAGTACGGTGTGGTTGCGGATCTGCTCTTGAAGTTGGAATTCTTCAATCCGCTCTCCAGTGTGAAGGACCGGATCGGGGTCGCCATGATTGAAGATGCCCTCGCCAGCGGACGGGTGAATCAAAACACCATCCTGATTGAGCCGACGAGTGGCAACACGGGGGTCGCGCTGGCCTTTGTTGCTGCAGCCCATGGTTTGACCCTGGTTTTGACCATGCCGGAAACCATGAGCCTGGAGCGGCGGAAGCTGTTCAAGATTCTTGGGGCCCGGCTGGTTCTGACCGAGGGGACCAAGGGAATGAAGGGTGCCATCGCCAAGGCGGAGGAATTGCAGCGATCCATCCCGAATTCGGTTATCCTTCAGCAGTTTTCCAACCCGTCGAACCCCGAGATACACCGTCGCACGACGGCCGAGGAAATCTGGCGGGACACCGATGGCGGGGTGGACGCCGTGGTCGCCGGGGTGGGGACTGGGGGAACCATCACCGGGGTGGGGGAGGTCCTCAAGGCAAGGAAACCGGGCGTCCGGATTATTGCTGTCGAACCGGCGAAGTCGCCTGTCATTTCGGGAGGGGCTCCCGGCCCTCACAAGTTGCAGGGCATTGGTGCCGGTTTCATCCCGGCCAATTTTCACCGGGACGTGGTCGACGAAGTCATCACCGTTTCGGAGGATGATTCGGGCCCCCTTTCGAAACTGGTGAACCGCAATGACGGGATACCGATTGGGATCTCCAGCGGAGCGATTCTTTGGGCGGCCATTCAAGTGGGACGTCGTCCGGAGTTTGCCGGAAAAACCATCGTGGCGATCATTCCGTCGGGAAGTGAGCGCTACCTGTCGTCCTGGCTGTTTGCCGACGTGGGGGTGGAATCCGATTCGGTCGATGATTTGATAGCCGCAGGCCCGTCATCGTCATAGAATCCGACGGTACATGGCGTGGCGACATCGACGGACACTACCTGGTTTTTCCCTGACTCTGGGAATGACCCTGGTCTATCTATCCGTCATCGTATTGATTCCGTTGGGCGGTTTGTTCTTCAAAGTTGCCCAGATAGATCCCCGTGAATTCTGGCGGCTGGCCACCAATGATCTGGCTCTGTCGGCCTATCGGGTCACGTTTGGCAGCTCCTTTGCGGCGGCGCTCATCAATGCGGTCATGGGCACCCTGGTCGCCTGGGTCCTGGCGAGATACCAGTTTCCGGGACGTCCCATTGCCGACGCCTTGATCGACTTTCCATTCGCGCTGCCGACCGCGGTGGCTGGATTGACGCTGGCCAGCCTTTTCGGACCGAGGGGGTGGTTGGGAAGCACTCTGGAAAGCATCGGCATCAAGGTGGTGCTTCATCCATTGGGAATTGTGCTGGCACTGACCTTCGTTGGCTTCCCGTTTGTGGTCCGCACCCTTCAGCCCGTGATCGACCAGTTGGAGGTGGAGGCGGAGGAGGCGGCGGCGTTGATGGGGGCCGGTCGTTGGTACACGTTTCGTCGGGTGATCGCCCCGGCGCTGCTGCCGGCCATGTTGACGGGTTTTGCCATGGCCTTTGCCCGGGCGGTGGGTGAGTACGGGTCGGTCATTTTTGTGGCTGGCAACAAAGCCTACGAATCCCAAATCGCTCCCGTCCTGATTGTGAGTTACCTGGAACAATATGAGTACGGGGGGGCGATGACGGTGGCGGTGGTCCTCCTTCTGCTCTCACTGGTGCTTCTGTTGACGGTGAATGTCCTGGAGCGGTGGTCGAGCCGCTTTCTCCGATGAGTGCCATTGCCCGTTCCCGGATGGCGTCGATTTCCAAATCACGCCGTGGCAGCGATGAGTCTCCCTGGGCTCGAAGATCGTTGATTGGAATTGCCATGCTGTTTCTGGCGGTGTTTTTGGTGCTGCCGCTGGTGAACGTTTTCGTTCAGGCATTTGGCGAGGGGGTCGGTGCCTATTTTAAAGCCCTGGGCCATCCGGACACGAGGGCCGCCGTTCTATTGACGCTGGTGGTGGCCCTTTGCAGCGTCGGCCTGAACTTGCTGTTTGGTTTGGTGGCGTCCTGGTGTATTGCCAAATTCCAATTCACCGGTCGGACCGTGCTGCTGACATTGATCGATCTCCCGTTTTCCGTTTCGCCCGTTGTTGCCGGGTTATTGTACATTGTCCTGTTCGGACAACAGGGCATCCTCGGTCCCTGGTTGGACGACCATGACATCCACATTGTCTTTGCCCTCCCTGGAATCATCCTCGCCACCATCTTCGTCACATTTCCCTTTGTTGCCCGTGAACTGATTCCCCTCCTGGAGGCTCAGGGAACCGAGCAGGAACAGGCGGCGCTGGCATTGGGTGCGACGGGCTGGCAGACCTACTGGCGCGTGACGCTTCCCAGTGTGAAGTGGGGATTGCTCTACGGCGTCATGCTGTGCAACGCACGGGCAATGGGGGAGTTCGGTGCGGTTTCGGTGGTGAGCAGTGGGATTACCGGCAGGACTGACACCATTCCCCTGAGGGTGGTCAAACTCGACATGGGCATTGCTGACCATGCGGCTGCGTTCGCCGTGGCCAGCCTCCTGGCTTTTCTTGCCCTCATCACCCTTGTCCTGAAAACGTGGCTTGAACGCCGGCAAACTCGGGAGCTGGTTCTCGCCTCCTCCAATTCGAATGAGCATTGAACTGAAAGGGGTCTCCAAACGCTTTGGAGACGTGTCGGCTGTTGAAAATATCTCCTTTTCCGTGGGGGAAGGGGAGCTGGTGGCATTTGATGCGACACAGCAGGTTTTTATAAAAGCATTGGAAAGTTTACATAAATATGAGTTCAGGGGAGTACCTTTTGCATCCT
>CAIPFS010000135.1 GCA_903864375.1 uncultured Verrucomicrobiota bacterium | reverse complement strand
GCACCACCTGAACTTGCAGTCGTTGCCTGCGGGAGTGGAGACGACGATAGCGAGGCGGAGCAGAAGTACAGCCGCCGCAAGCGCTTCACCGTCCGGAATGCCGAAATATTGCGGGAGCGGGCCACCCTGGCCGGGACCGTGGGAGTCTCCTGCGAGGCGGACCAGGGAGAGATGTTTTCCCGGTATCGCAAGACCAATCCGAATGTTTCCTTTCGCGGGCTTTCTCCCGAGGCATTTCAGACCCGCAACCTGGTCGTGGCGGAGGGAAGAGCCCTGGCGGAAGTGGACATGGAGGGGGAGCGCCATGTTGGTGTTCTTGGCTCCGAACTGGCCAAAAAACTGTTTCCCTATGGTTCCGCCCTGGGGGAATGGGTTCAATTCCGGGGGGTAAAATATACCGTGGTCGGGGTTCTCGAAGAGAAGGGCAGCATCTTTGGGGCAAGTCAGGATGCCTACCTTGCCGTGCCACTCCCCGCGATTCTGAACCGGTATGGCCGGGAGATCCCGCTCACCATCCAGATTCAGGCCCGGTCGGCGGAGAGCTTTGACGATGCTGTGGAACAGGTTCGAGGACTGTTGCGCGCTCTGAGGAAGGTGCCCCCGGGTGAGCCAGATGACTTTGAAATCGTTTCCAACGATTCGCTCATCAATCAGTTTCGATCCATCACCCTCGCGATTCGGTCCGGGGCAGGAATCATCAGCAGTATCGCCCTGCTGGCCGCTGGTGTCGGGATCATGAACATCATGCTGGTGAGTGTGACCGAGCGGACCAAGGAGATCGGCATCCGGCGGGCCATTGGTGCAAAGAAGCGGAACATCATGATTCAGTTCATCATGGAGGCGGTGGTTCTGTCCGAGTTGGGGGGTGTCATCGGCATCCTGATGGGCATCCTCGCGGGGAACCTGGCGGCACTGGCCCTTTCGCCCCCCCCGGTGTTTCCGTGGGATTGGGCATTGATCGGATTGGTGGTTTGTTCCTTTGTCGGGGTCGGTTTTGGTACCTACCCGGCATGGAAAGCAGCCAACCTCGATCCGATTGATTCGCTCCGGTACGAATAGAGGGACCAGGAGCAAACCCGGATTGAACGCCTCCGTTGCGTTCCGCTCCTTTTCGTTATTAAGAACGTGGTCTCTCGAGAGGCCAGCCTTGCCTCGCAAATTGTATCTTTGTCGCTCTCAGCGCGTGTCATCCCTGGGCAAAATCGACGAAATTGCGGAGCAATTGAAGGCCCACTCCCTGACTTTTTTCCGGATGGAATTGGGTGGCCCAGACGTTTTGCCGGCAAATGGCGGCGGCGAATGGCACGCCGTAGGTCGCCGAGCCCGCCGTCAAAGTGGAATCGGCGGGGCGGGGGAAATAACTGTGAACGAAGTAAAAATAGGATTGGTCGGGAATTCCGGCAAACATGGGACAGCCGGGTTGGGTAACGGACACCTGATTCCAGCCGATCTGTGGGATTTTGAGATGGGGTTCTGAAGCGGTCGGTTGGAATCGGACCACGGAGCCCGGATAAATTCCCAGACCGGCGGCGCACGAATTGAACTCCTCACTGCGTTCGAACAACGCCTGATACCCCACACAGATACCTAAAAACGGGCGACCCGAGCGAATCCAATGGCGCACCGTTTCGGTCAGGTCCCGCTTTTCAATGGCGTTGAGGCAGTCGTCAAATGCACCGACGCCCGGAAGCACCATGCCTTGGGCGGCCTCCATTCCGGTCGCCGAAGGAAAGCGACGGACATCCGCGTTCACGTGGCGTAGAGCCTTCTCCACACTGCGGATATTCCCCGAGCCATAGTCCAAGAGTGCCAGCACGAGGTGAGGGTAGAAAGGGGATCGATGTCAGGCAAACCTGTAAACCGCGCTCGAATCGACGGTGCAGACAGTGGAAAAACACCGTTGCGCTCCGGACGGCTCTTGTTACTGTTCCGTGACGACAACCTTGAGCCACCGGAGACGGTGGCCTTTCCATTTTGGGCTGAATCCAAATAACCCCCTTTTTCTTGGTGAAAATATTCGCGGGCAATTCGAACATCGAGCTGGCAAAATCGATCTGTTCGAGTATCGGCATCCCCTTGGGATTATGCCACGTC
>CAIPFS010000134.1 GCA_903864375.1 uncultured Verrucomicrobiota bacterium | reverse complement strand
TCGTATGCATCAGGCCATCCTTCTTTCTCTGTGCTCTTTGTGTCCTCTGTGGTTGATCCTCAAGACAGTGAGCAAAAGTCTAACCACAGAGGGCTCAGAGAATGACTTGATTTCTATGGCGTGTATTGGTGTCGCTTGGGCGGGGGAAATGCTGTTATATGGAAGAATCCAACCGTGGCGCTCCGGGATCAGGTGGGATATACCTTGCGAGTCCCGCGTGGTTCGAACCGCCGCGGCTCGCCGGGAGGCTCGCCCTACCGATGTGGCTCTGAGTTAATAGGTTGCACTTGGAACAGTCGGTTGGAGGGCTGTTTTTTTGGGAGGCATCCTGTTTTAGTTTGGTTTTCGGGCGATCAGTTGAACCACGGATGCAAGGCCGGTATGGAAACGGCCTTCGATGACGTCGCGTTCCGTTTCGCGAAGTAATTCGATGTCGAAGCCGGGGAACTCATGTTGAAGTTCTTCGGCCGTAGGGCAGATGTCCGCCTCCCGAGGTCCTCCTGTGCTGCGTCGGGTTTGTTCGGGAGTATAGGCTTCCAGGAGGATCACTCCACCTGGTTTCAAGTTCTCCGCCAGTCGCGCATGCAAAGGACGACGAACGGATTTGGGTAGGTGGCAGAAAATGGAGACCACGGACGCAAAGGTGCCCGCGGGTGGGGTATAGTTCGCCAAATCCACGACCTGGGTCTGGAGCTTGATGCCTCGCTGTGCGGCCAGGGTTCGGGCCTTGTTCAGTCCAACTTCGGATGCATCCACGCCCAGGACTTCCAACCCGAGGCTGGCCAGGTAGACGGCATTCCGCCCCTCGCCCTCGGCTAGACTCAGGACGGGACTGACCAGACGGTGGGCGTTTTCCTTGAGGAACAAATTGGGTTCCGTTCCGTAGGCAAAGCCTTCCTGGGAGTAACGTTCATTCCACATAAAGTTGGGGCCGCACGAGATACGGCAGGGCGAAGATGGTCCGTGGTGGCGAGCACTACAAGGAACAGTCAATCGCGCCAAAAGGTCGATTCGTGCGGCGGAGAATAGCGGACGGTCATTTCCGGAGTCGCCACCTCGGTTCCCCGATGAAGCGATTGGACCCCGGCCATGGTCATGCCGGAGGTCAGCAAAGTCCGCTCGACGGGGTATGGCACCCGATGGTCCAGGATCATGCGCTCGATATGATGAATCAGCGGATTAAAGAAATCGGCCGTGCTGGATCCGTGGGTCGGCATGGGCAGATACATCTGGCACGACAGGATTTCCCCGGTCCGGGCGTTCAGCCCGGCGTAATTGAAGTCCCGGACATCCAGCATGAACAGGGTGGTTTTGAATCCGTCGAGATGTTCGATGAAATAAGCCCAGCCTTCGGGAAAGACCGAACGGGCCCAATCGAAAGTAACCGGTGCGGTGACGAACCCATCCTTGACCGGCAGGTTGTGGCTGCGGCTGAGGGCGGATTCGAGCAGCCGGCATGTGGCTGGATTCCTGGCGGCGTGGTCCCACATGGCGGCACCCTTGAGCGCCAGGACCTTTCGGATGCCCACTTCGCCACCCCGGCGTCGTTCGGACATGCACTGGGCGGTTTCCAGGCCGTGGAAATCGTAGCTGTCCATTCCCCCGTACCCTACGGCCACGCTGGCGATCATCGGAGTCCCATGGGGGATGTCCAGCGCCGGCATTCGCCGGGTGACCGGAAGCGACGATCCGGCCAGGAATGGAAATCGAAGACGCCGGGAGTCTTGAACCATTTCAACGCACTGGCTCCATTCCGTCGAAAGGTGTTTGTCATTGAACACCGGCACGCTCCGACCGCTGGCCTCGAAAACCTGGATGACCTGTTTGAAGAATCGATATCTGGGATAAAGCGTCTGTCCGAGGTCATTCCTGGGATAATTCCCGTGCTCCCCGATGATGACCACGCCATCGACGGCCAATCGGGATCCACCGAGAGTCAGGGCCTCGCCGATGGTCGAATAAATGGGGACCTGATGTCGGGCTGCCGTGGCGCGGGCGAGGTCCTTCTCGGGAAATTGGTCGACATACAGGGACACCAGATCGACCTCTGGCATTCGCCAGCCACCTGCCCAACCGTAACCGGTGAGGAAGCGGTCAATGAAATGTTGGGCGTGGGAATGGAGGCGGACCTCGGTGGCGATGAGGGCAATCCTGGGGCGCGAGGTGGGTCGTGCCCACGCGGGAAGCGTGGCCGCGGCCATGCCGATGGACCCTGTGGCGAGGAACTGACGACGGGACAAACCGGAGTTCATGGGGATACGGGAGAGGATGGAGGAGTCGCGCGGGTGTTTTCAACAAACCAGAAGGGTAGGAACGCGACGAGGGGCAGAAGACCGGCCAGAGCCAATCCGAGGTCCATGGAATGGGTCCGGTCGGCGAGGACTCCAAACAGGTGTTGCGCCTGAGCCGGGAGGATCCAGGCCGCCACTCCGGCAAGGCCGGTGATTTTTCCCTGGTGTGCGCCGGAGAGACTCTTGGTGGCGGTGTGATAAAGCGGAAAGACACCCAGGCTCCCCGCCGCCACCAATAACAACACAACCAGCATCCCCGGGCCGTTGGTCATCCAGGGGATGAGGAGTGCCGTGGCTGAAAGAAGTCCGCAAATCAGAAACACAAGGCATCTGGCTTTGGCTGGCGAGCGTTTGCCCGAGGCCAGCCAGACGGCGGTGCTGCCGGCGGCCAGACAGCCGACATCGGCTGCCAGGAACCACAGGGAATTAAACCGCAGCGCAGACCCTTCGGAAAGCCCCCGACCTTCCTGGAGAAACTTGGGCAGCCAGGCTCGGAGGACCTGCCAGGTGGTGTTGATGCAGGAAATCATGATCAGGATCGCCAGCATGCGACGACTGAATACCAGACGAAGAAACTCCCTTCGCGAAGCCACGGGATTCTTATGAAGATTCCCGGTTGGCGGCAAATCTCCCTGGCGGACCAGCATCAGCCAGGGAAGGAGCCATGCCAGACCTGCAAGGCCGATCCATTGGAACGGAGGCCGCCATCCGCCGACGTCCGGTCCCATCATCAGGGGCAGCATCAGGGGCGTGATGATGGCTCCGAAGGTTGCCCCGCCCTGCAACAGACCATTGCCAAGCGATCTCTCCCGGTCGGCAAGAATGAGCCGTGTGGTGCGCACCGCGCACGGCCAATGGCCGGCTTCAAAAAATCCGAGTGCCGCCCGGCAAAGAAGCAGCTGCGAATGGTCGGACGCCCAGCCGGTCATGACTCCCGCAACTGACCAAAGAGCGAGGACGGCGGCGTAAACCCAGCGGACCTCGAACCGATCCGCCATCCATCCAAAGACCAGAGAACCGGCGGCAAAGGAGTATCCGAAGGCGGCCTCGATTCCACCATACTGGGTCTGGGTCAGTGCAAATTCCCGACTGATGCGAACAGATGCTCCCGCCAGAGTCTGACGGTCCATGTAGTTGATGGCGGACGCCAGCAGCAACAGCGCGCAGACCTTCCATTTCCAGGACCCGGAGCGATGAGGGGATGCCGCGGATCCGTTCATGCCCGGCCTATTCGTTCCAGGAGACGCCATCCCAGGCCAGGACCCGTTCCAGTAATTGGACGGTGGCAGCACTGAACACCGAAAACAGATGCTCCCCCTTTTCCGCCGTCGCCCCGGAGGGTTGGCCGATGTAGCCTTCCGGTGCTCGTTCGCGCGTGATCCAGGCGCGAAAAGCCGGGTGAAAGGGAGGGATCCCTCCGGTGTCCGGCAGGTGGGGCCGGGTTCCGACGAGATGGGGTGCCAGTCGAAGGATCATGGAGGTTTCCCATTCGCAGGCGTGGCCCATTTCCGATTGGGTCAGAACGGGTCCCGGCTGCTGACGCGGGTCCGCCAGATGCCAATAGGTGGCGATCAGGAGCAAAAGATTGTTTTGGTCTCGATGCCGCTGCCGCAATTCGAACAGGGCCTGGCGTCCGGGAACGTCGTTGCCACCGTGACCATTGAGAAAAAGGATGCGTCGGAATCCCTGGCTCAGGACATTCTCAGCCAATCCCAACAGGGTATCGAGATAGGTTCGAGGTGGGGCTGAAAGGGTGCCCGCAAAATCGAGGTGATGGTCGGAATTGCCCAACCATAGCACCGGGGCAAAGACGACCCGATCGGTCAGGCAAAGTTCGGCGCGCCGGACAATTTCGCCGGTCAACAGGCT
>CAIPFS010000133.1 GCA_903864375.1 uncultured Verrucomicrobiota bacterium | reverse complement strand
TGGAACCGGTACAGCGTCTATTTCGCCTTGGTGGCCCTCTGCTACACCGGCGCCTTCGCCCTTTGTGGACGCCTGATGGAACCGCGCGCCGCCGAGGTGCATCACCTCGTCCGCGAGTTGCTCATCCAGGAACCACGACGCTGGTGGACCCTGGTAACTGGACGGTGAGGCTGGGCCATGCCCGATGGACCTCTGGGATGGCCGGCCCCGGACCTTCCGTTCCCGCCGGCCGGGTGCCCCGCCGGTAAGTCAAGATCGCCCGCCCCACAGTTTGAACTGCCGGTTCCAGGCATTGGGAAATGGAATTCGCCAGAGGGAACCGATGAGAATTGTTCGCACCTCGGCCCGGCTGACCTTGACCCGTTGACGCGCATCGAGCGGGTTGGCGTCGGCCAATCGGGCCAGGGTGGCGACACCCAGCAATACCGGCCAGGCACAGGCAAGGCGAAGCCGCACTTGTCGGCGGGGCAGTTGCTGGGTGTAGGCCCACCCCCCGTTGAGGTGATCCATCGCTCGATTCCACCATCGTTCATACACCGGCTTCAAGCGGGGCCAGACCTCGGGATGAACCAAATCGTCGGGACGGAGTCCCACACTCCCCAGCTCGATTTGGGGCAGGTAACACCGACCGTTGGCCAGGTCTTTGGGAAGGTCGCGAAGGATGTTGACCAGCTGAAGTCCGCAGCCAAATCGGACGCCGTCGGCCAGCAGGCGCTCGGAATTCACCGGTGCCTTTGGGAAGCAGCGGAGGAGGGTCAGGCGGGTCCAGAAATCGCCGACACAACCGGCAACTCGATAGGTGTAATCGTCCAGTTCGGCAGCGGTTTCCAGTGAGGCGATCCCGCCTCCCGTTCGATTTTCGAATCGTTGCAGGTCCGCCTGTTGTCCGCTGGTGATGGTGTCGAGCACCTGCCGGATGAGCGCCTTTTCCTCCTGGGGAAATTGCTCGAAGACCTGAAGGGCGGCCTCCAGTCGCTCCAGCAGTCGGCGCTCTCCGGGGGTGGCCGACGGGGAGGGGGATCGGACGAACGCTGCGCAGTTCAACCGGGTGTGCGCGATGCCCTGGATGCGCTCACGGAGGGCCTCCAGCGTCGCCAGTCGTTCGGCCACCGGAACCAATTCCGTATCCGCAACCGTGTCGGTCGCCCGGGCCAGCAGGTAGGCAATTCCGATCGAGGACCGGACCGGAGCAGGAAGAATCCGCACCGTCAGATAGAAGGAGCGGGAGGTCTCCCGGAGCAGTTGCTGCAATTCGTCGGTCACGCTCGGCCAATGAAACCACGAAAGAGCAACTGCGCACGAAAAAGAAAAGGGTCGGGCGATCCCTGTCGTTTTGATCCCGGTGCCGGGGCTGAGGGTGGACTCGAAAAGAATTGTTGAAACATTCGTGCGTTGGTCCGGGTTGTTTGGCCACGCTTGCTCCGGCCCACCGGACGGGCGCTCATGAACGACCCGGCGAGCTTTGACAATTTTGTCCTGAGTTATCAGGACATGGTCTACTCCACGGCCTTCCGTCTTCTCGGCAATGAATCCGAGGCAGAGGATGTGGCCCAGGAGACGTTCGTTCGTGCCTGGAAGCATTGGGCGGAATTGGGGGATGGAACGTCGGCCGGTGGCTGGCTCAAGACCGTTGCCCGTAACCTCTGCCTCAACCATTTACAACGATACCGGAACCGTTGGACGCTCTTCACCGATCTGCGTCGGGCGGATGATGAGGAGAGTCCGGAGCCGGATATCGTCGCACCTGACGACTGGGAGGAGGCGACCCTGACGGCCGATCAGCGCAGCGTCCTGAATGCCGCCATCAGCGCCCTGCCCAGGGATCAGCGGGTGGCACTGGTTCTTTACCATTTTGAGGGCCTCGACTACGTGGCCATTGCCGAGCAGCTCAAGGTTTCCCTGGGGAAGGTGAAAACCGATATTTTTCGCGCCCGGGCCGCCTTGAGAAAAAAGCTGCAACCTCTGCGCGAGACCGTGGGTGTTTAATGGACTGGTTATGAACGAACACGAAAGCAACGACGGAAGAATGGCCCGATGGGCCGACCAGGTGTTGAGTCAATCGCCGCTGCAACAGGCTCCGGCGACCTTGCTGCCGCGGATTCGTGCCGCTGTGGTCCGCCTGCAGTCCCTGCCGTGGTACCGCCGTCCGTGGCTTCAATGGCCATTGGGGTGGCGGCTTTTGTCCGTCGGGCTGGCATCTGCCGCCTCAGCCGCGATGAGCTACTGGGGATTGCCTCAGGCACCCGCCGTGGGTTCACCCGCCGACCTGGTCCCCGGTTATCATCCCACGGTCACCCTTGCCAGTGCCTGCGCCACCGTCGCCCATGGCCTCTTTCATGCATTGACGCATGCAGGAACCTGGACCGTGGCGATTGTCCTCGCTGTGGCCGGGACACTTTGGTGCCTCAGCCTGGGCCTTGGCACGGTTTGCTGGAGACTGTCCGTTCGCGACAACTGAACGCCATTCCATCCACCTCCAGCCTCCGACGCCTCCCGATTGCCCCTCCTTTATGTCCACCAGTCATTCCCGTCACCGCCCGGATTCTTCCTCGCCGCCCATTCTCTGGTTCATCCTCGGTCTATTGTTGCTGTGGTTGGGCAGCCGGGGGACCAGTCACGCCGCGCAGCCGGTAAAGCCGGGCTCTGAGCCGGTCGTATTGCAGGTCCTTCCGCCTTCCGTTCCCGCCCCTTCGGTCCAGCCTCCCAGGGTCCCGGAACCCAAAGTGGAGGCGGGAGTGGATGCCGACACCGCATCCACTGCGGACGGTGATGACAAAAGCCCGTCCACTGATCATCACGACCGGGAACTGGTGCAGGTGGGGGAGTCGGTTCACGTGACCCCGGATCAGACCGTTGAGAATGTGGTGGTCGTCTTTGGAGATGCCACCATCGAAGGCAAGGTCGAGGGGGATGTCGTCGTCATTGGCGGGTTGCTCACGGTATCGGGAACGGTGACCGGCGATTGTGTGAACGTGGGGCGGGGAGTGAAGTTGGAAGCCACCTCCCATGTTCAAGGGGATGTGGTGGGGATCCTGGGTGGGGTCACCCGCGCCGTGGGTGCCCAGGTGGATGGCAAGGTGGTCCCCGTTCACCTGATGGATATCGGCCCGGAATTTCCAGCCTGGATCGGTCAG
>CAIPFS010000132.1 GCA_903864375.1 uncultured Verrucomicrobiota bacterium | reverse complement strand
CTGCAAGGAACTGGCCCCGGTCATGATGGCGGTGCTGATCGCCGGACGCATTGGTTCCTCCATGGCGGCGGAATTGGGGTCGATGCAGGTTTATCAGGACATCGACGCCCTCCGGACCCTCAACATCAATCCAACCCGCTATCTGGTCTTCCCCCGGGTGGTGGCGATCGCCGTCGCTCTTCCCTGCCTCGTCATCTTCGCCAATCTGGTAGGCTGGATGGGTGGAGCGCTGGTGGCCCAGTTCAATTCCCGGGTCGGCGTTTCCTGGAACATGTATTTCAGTAATTTGCGGGCGACAGTGGAGTGGATGGACCTGGCCAACGGGCTGATCAAATCCTTCTTTTTTGCCCTGGTGGTGGGTGTGGTCTCCTGTCATCAGGGCCTGACCACCCGGGGCGGACCCCGGGGCATCGGGCGGAGTGTCACCAAGGCCGTGGTGAATTCGATCGTGTTGATTCTGGTCCTGGACTATGCCCTGACCCGTCTTCTTCTGCCGCTGGACAACGGCTGGCAATTCTGACCGACATGCTTTCGTGAACGACCCTCTTCCATCACCCGGCACCGGGCTGCCTGTGAGCGTTCGGAACCTCGAAAAAGCCTTCGGCAAACAGAAGGTGCTCAAGGGACTGAACCTCGATATCCGCGCGGGCGAGGTCTTTGTGGTGATGGGCCCCAGCGGTTCCGGCAAGTCGGTCTTCCTCCGCCACGTCATCGGCCTGGAGGTTCCCGACGCGGGTGAAATCCGGATTGGAGACAAACTCTCCACCAACGAGGCGATTGGTAATCATTACCGCCTGGCCATTGTCTTCCAGAGCGGGGGGTTGCTCAACTCGTTGACGGTCGCGGAAAACATCGGTCTTTACCTCAGCGAACATCGACTGAAACAGCCCGAACAAATAGCGGCCATCGTCCGGGAAAAACTGAGCCTGGTCCGGCTGGACCCGGAGGTGGGTGACAAATATCCCTCGGAGCTTTCGGGCGGAATGCGCAAGCGGGTCGCCATCGCCCGGGCTTTGGTCGTCGACCCCCAATTGATCCTGTTTGATGAGCCCACCGCCGAACTGGACCCCATGGTGGGGATGACGGTGGGGCGCGAGATCGTGAATTTGAATCAGCGAACAGGAGTCACCACGGTGGTCGTGACCCATGACCGGGATCTGGCCTTTGGCATCGCTGACCGCATCGCCTTTTTGCTCAACGGCCAGTTGATCGCCTTGGGAACCGTGGATGAAATCCGGGCTTCGACCCATCCCATCCTGCAACAGTTTTTGACCGCCGAGTTTAAAGGATAGCCTTCCATCAACGTGCTTCGCCTGACCCAACCCCCTCGAGTCCAATCATGAAAAACAGCCTTGAAACCCGACTGGGATTCTTCTTTGCCCTGGTGATCATTGCCGCATTCATCCTCCTGGAGATGATTGGGGCGGGGGCCCTCTTCAGCCGGGGGACCGAACTGCACGCCCGGTTTGCCGCCGTTCGCGACCTCAAGGTGGGCGATCCCGTCAAACTCGCCGGGGTGGCTGTCGGTCGGGTGCGAAAGATATCCATCCAACAGGGCAAGGTGGAGGTGAACATGGATGTGAGCCCGGAGGCCGGTGTTCGAACGGACAGCATCGCCAGCATTCAATTCACGGGACTCATGGGGCAGAATTTTGTGGCACTGACCTTTGGCAGCGAAAAGGCACCGGTGGCCGAGAAGGGCGCAACCCTGGAAAGCCGCGAGCAACCCGACCTTTCCCAGATCATGAGCAAGCTGGAGAGCGTGGCCGATGGGGTTCAAAACATGACCAAGAGCTTTAGCGGCGACGAAATCAGCAAGCTCTTTGGTCCGTTCACCGACTTTCTCAAGCAGAACCAGCCCAAAATCACCGCCATTCTGGGCAACGTTCAGAATATCACCGGCTCCATCTCCGAAGGTCAGGGCACCGTGGGCAAGCTCATCCACGATGCGACCCTCTACCAGACGGCTCTGACCACGGTCAGCAACCTGAACCAGACCGTCTCCGAGGTGAAGCCACTGGCGGACGATGCCCGGGCCACGGTGGCGGAGGCCCGAAACATCATGGGGGGCATCAGCCGCGGCGAAGGTTCTGCCGGAAAGTTGGTGAAGGACGAGCGGCTGTATTCAAACCTGGCCGATGCCTCCACCAATCTGAAGGAGATTCTTCAAAAGATCAATCAGGGCAAGGGAAGCGTCGGCGGCCTGGTCAATGACGACAGTCTCTTGAAGAACGTGAAACTCACGCTCCAGAAAGTGGACAAGGCGACCGAGGGTCTCGAAGACACCGGCCCGCTGACCATCGTCGGCGCCGTCGCCGGGAAGTTGTTCTAGGACGGACCATTCAGGGGTAGGGCTTGGGGTGATCCGGACCGCCGCGGCTCGGCAGCGACGGTGGATGACGAAAAAAAGTCGGTTCGGTGTTGAACCGTTCCCGGTTCCGGGATTGGAAAACGAGCGCGAATTTCCATGAAACGCCCCGGGGTGGATGGCGTCCATTGCGGTACATATGAGATCCCATTCCGCTGCATGGATTCCATTGGGCGTTCTTGCGGCCGTCATCCTGGTCGGCGGGCTGACGTCCGCCCGGCGACCATCACCGGTGCGCCCGGCATTGGCATCCGGCGGAAGCGCCCTGAGGGGTTCTCAATCGGATCCGCGAGCCACCCCGACGGAAACCCTGCTCCGATATGAAATTTCCTCCAACGCTTTGCCCTTGAGTCTGTTGTCGACGGGAAATCCTCCGCCTGCAGGGACCGACCCCATGCCGCTGTTGACGTCGGAAAGCCGGCTGAAAGCCCGGTTTGGCGAAGAGGGTCGGGTGATGGATCGGTTGGAGTTGGCGATGCAAAAACCGGACAGAACGCCGAGTTGGATGGCGTCTGTGGCGGACTGGCTCGGCGGTCGTCGGGGAGGATTGGGCTTCTTTGTACCCAAATGGTCTTCCTGTCCGCAATTGGTTGCCCATGGCGAAGAGGCCGCCGGATGGGGGATGGGCCTCCAGTATCGTCTGAATTTTTAGCCGGAGGGCGCGCCGACCCGCTTTCGGCGATTGCACCCGCTGGATGAGCTCGTACGGTGGCCCTGTGGTCATTGAGCTGATTAACACCGGAGCGGAGCTGTTGCTGGGACGGATTCTCAACACCCATCAACAGTGGATATGTCGGCAGCTCTCGGACCGGGGATACGCCGTGCGCCGGCAGACGACCGTGGACGATAGCGCCCCGGCCATCGAGGCGGCGGTTGCGGAAGCCTTGAACCGGGCAGAGGTCGTGATCACCACGGGGGGACTGGGTCCCACCTGCGACGATCGCACCCGGGAACGGGTGGCCGCATTGCTCGGACGTCGGTTGATCCATCGCGAGGAGGTGGTGGATCAGATTCGAGCCTATTTCTCCCGGTTTGGCCGTCCCATGCCCGACCGAACCAAGGTCGAGGCCCTGGTTCCGGAAGGAGCGACGATACTGCCGAATGCCCATGGGACTGCGCCGGGGTTGGCGATACCGGTCCATCCACCGGGGGAGGCATCCGAACGAAAACCCGCCTGGCTCATACTCCTTCCCGGACCACCGCGGGAGCTGCGCCCCATGTTCCTGGATTCCGTGATTCCCCTGCTGAACCGGGAATTTCCTCTCAGCGAACCCCACTTCAGTCGAACCTGGCGGACTTCGGGGATCGGGGAGTCCTTTCTTGAAGAACGACTGGAGGGGCCACTTCAGCCGCATCTGGCGAATGGTCTCGACCTGGCCTTTTGCGCCCGGGTGGGGGAGGTGGAAGTGCGACTGGAGGCGCGGGGCGCCGATGGAGCGGCCCGCATCGCTGCCGCTGCCCCGGTCATTGAGGCGACGGTGGGGGACAGCATTTTTGGGGAGGGCGACGAGTTGCTGGAAACAGCCCTGGTCCGGCGCCTGTCTTCGCTGGGCAAAACGCTGGCGCTGGCTGAATCCTGCACCGGCGGACTTCTGGCCCATCGGCTGACCAATGTTCCCGGTTGCTCAGCGGTTTTCCTGGCGGGCTATGTCACGTACGCCAATGCCTCCAAATGCCGGATGCTGGGTGTGAACGTGGAAACCTTGCGGGAGCACGGGGGCGGTGAGCGAGGCCGTGGCCCGCGAAATGGCCGAGGGCGCCTGGGCCGATGCCGGGGCTGACTTTGCCCTGGCGATCACGGGGATTGCCGGACCCGGCGGAGCAACAGGCAACAAACCGGTCGGAACGGTTTACATCGCCCTCGCCAGTGCCTCCGGAACCGTTGTCCGGCACCACATGAATGCGCTCGATCGGGAAACGTTCAAGTTTCTGACCACGCAACAGGCCATGATGATGCTCTGGCGCGAGCTCCCCCGCTCGGAACCGGCGCCGACATGACCACCGCCAACGTCATCACTGGGGGCAGACTGGCACTGATACCCGTCTTTGTTGTTGCCCTGGAAAGCCACCGGCGGACTGGCGTGGAGTGGGAGCGTTGGATGGCATTGACGGTCTTCTGTGTCGCTTCGCTTCTGGACGGGGTGGACGGCTGGGTCGCACGCCGCTTCAACCAGCAAACGGAGGTCGGTGCCTTCCTCGATCCCCTGGCGGACAAGCTGCTGGTGGTATCGGCGCTGGCCTTGCTGACCTGGAAGGAATCGAGGCTGGTTCCTCTGCCCGTTTTTCTTCTTGGATTTGCCGTGCTCCGGGACAGCTTGCTCGCACTCGGATTTATCGCGCTGCGGTGGACCACCGGCGGACCCCAAATCCATCCCCATTGGCTGGGCAAGGTGGCGACCTTCACTCAGATGGGAACCGTTGCCTGGACTCTCGCGGCGTGGTCGGCTTCCGGTCAATTCATCCTGGCGGTGGCGGCGACGGCTCTCACCGTGGCCTCCGGTTTGTGGTATCTGGGCAAAGGCCTGGAACAGGCACGGGAAAGCGGACGGCAACGGCGGT
>CAIPFS010000131.1 GCA_903864375.1 uncultured Verrucomicrobiota bacterium | reverse complement strand
GTACTTCCAGGTGTTACCCTTGAAGATGCTGTCATTGCCCGTCAAACCGGCGAGCAGGTCACCCAGGCTGTCCTTGAAGAAGAGGAAGAGCAGCAAACCGATCAGCGAGGCTCCCAGAATACCGACGTCCTTGAGCATTTCGCCCAGGCCAAGACCTTGTTTGGATGCTTCCGATTTTGGGAAAGTCTGTCCAAGGAACAGAACGCCGTAGAATACCGCCGGGATCAGGAAGCATCCCAACTGAATCTTCCAGCTCATGCCGCCGAGGCCTTGGTGGATGAATCCGCCCAAAACCAGACCTGCCGGCCATGAGGCGTGAAGGATGTTGAGGTAGTGAACGCGCGCATGCGGGAACAGCGTGGCCACCAGCGGATTGGCGACGGCTTCCAGCGTGCCGTTGGCCACTGCAAAAAGGAAGGTTCCCGCCCAGAGATAGTTGAAGGCCATGCTGGTGGACATGCCGTCCACAGCACCAAAGGCCACCAGGGCGGAGACGACATGGAGGACGAAGGCCGTCGCCACCAGTTTCCCGTAGCCCACCTTGTCGGCAATGATTCCGCCGAAAATGATGCCGAAGCAAAAGCCGGTGAACCCCGCGCCGTTGATCAACCCGACCTGCAGGTTGGTGAAATTGAAGGCCTTGACCCAGTCGCCGAAAATGCCGCCACGAATGGCAGCGCCGACACCGGCGGCGAGAATGGCGAAGAAGCCCGCCCACAGGAGGCGTTTCGCATTGGGCGCGATGCCCTGCATGTCTTGAGAGTCGTTGCTCATGATATCAATGAGTGGTGCGTTGCTGAATGTCTCGTTGCGGAGGAACCCTCGAGGTATATCCGTTCAGAGGGGATGGTGTCTACTATCGCGTTCGGCCCGCCCTCAAACACCCCGAAAATCGGGAATCACCAGCTTCTCCCCTCCTCGCAAGGCCGACTCGTGGGCCAGAATGCCCACCATGGTCCAGTTGACCGACTGGTAGACGTCGGGGAAGGAACGGCGCCCGCTCACAATGCTCTGGAGGAATTCGTGGGCCAGATGCGGATGGCTTCCGCCGTGTCCACTGCCTTGAACAAACGACAAATGTGCATTTTCTGTCATGTCATACACCCCTTTGGTCGTGAACGGACGAATGGACTCGGGCAGCAGGTGGGCATAGTCGGGGATCTTCACCTTCTGGACTTCCTCGCCCCCCAGGTGCAGCACCGGGTCGTCATGCTCCGTCAATTGCCACTCAAAGGAGGTCTTGGAGCCGTAACAGTCAAAGCTCTCCTGATACTGGCGCGCGGCGTCAAAGAGATAGCGCGTCACCTCGCCGGCAACGTCCTGGTTCCGAACCTTGAAATGGGCCGTCTCAAATGAGAAGGGGGAGCCGTATTTGGCGATGAGCGGTTCGGCGATCCGGCCCGAGCCCAGGCATGAAACAAACTCGGCTTCGCCACTGACGATGGCCAGACATGGACTGACGCAGTGCGTGGCATAGTGCATCGGTGGCAATCCTTCCCAGTATCCCGGCCAGCCGTACATGTTCTGGAGATGGCTGCCGCGGACAAATTGGATGCGGCCCAGCCGTCCCTGATCCCGAAGCTCACGGACATACAGGTATTCCCGGCTGTAGATGACGGTCTCCATCATCATGTAGTTCTTTCCGCTCTCCTCGGCAGCTTTCACGATTTCCCGGGCCTCGGCGACCGAGGTGCAAGCCGGGACCGTACACGCCACATGCTTGCCGGCCCGGAGGGCGGCGATGGATTGGGGGGCGTGCAGGTGAATGGGGGAATTGATGTGCACCGCGTCCACATCGGGATCGGCAAGCACCTCCTCAAAGGTGGTGTAGCGCTTTTCGACCCCGAATGCCTTCCCAATCTTTTCAAGCTCCTTGGGGTCACGCCGACAGAGGGCGTACATGTTGGCCAGGGGATGACGCTGGTAGATGGGAATGAATTCGGCTCCGAATCCGAGTCCGACGATGGCGATGTTGACGGGGCGGCTCATGGCGATGGCAGGTTTTTGCCCGTCCGACATCCGGGATGGCCCGGGATCGGTGACGGGAATGCCTCAGTGAAAGCAGTCCGGCGACCCCTGTGCAACGGCAAACTGTGTTTCCAACGAATCGGTGCCGCCCGTTCACCCGGCCCCAACACCATTCAGGTGTCGCCCAATCCGAACTCGTGAAGTCGACGGTGCAGCGTCCGACGACTGATTCCCAGCTTCTCGGCGGCCCGGGTTCGGTTGCCGTCCACTTCCTTCAAGGCATGGATGAGCAACTGCTTCTCCGCCTCCTTGAGGTTCAAGGGCGTCGACTGGGAGGCCGAAGGCGCGGTCAATGTGGTGGGAATCGCCGCTGGAGAACGGACATTTTGCGGCAGGTCGGCGGCCTGAATTTGTCCGTCACGGCACATCACCACCGCCCGCTCGATGGCCGCCCGCAATTCGCGGATGTTTCCAGGCCACGAATATTGGAGCATGACTTCCAGCGCCGCCGTGGTCAGCGCCGGGATCGGCTTGCCGTTTTCATCAGCAAATTCTTTGATGAAGGAGGCTGCCAGCGATGGCAAATCCTGCATCCGTTCCCTCAGAGGTGGCAGCGGAATGGGAAAGACTGCCAGCCGGTAAAAAAGGTCCTCACGAAATCGCCCGGTCCTGACAAGGGTCTGCAAATCCTTGTTCGTGGCCGAGATGAGCCGGACATCGGAGGAAAGTGTCTTGCTGGACCCGACCCGTTCGAAGGTTTTTTCGCCAAGAAACCGCAGCAGCTTGACCTGGGTGGTGGCGTCAATCTCCCCAATCTCATCCAGGAAAAGTGTGCCCCCCTGGGCCTGCTCGATCCGTCCCAGCCGGCGTTCATGGGCTCCCGTGAAGGCCCCCTTCTCATGTCCGAACAATTCCGCCTCCAAAAGTGTGGAGGGCAGCGCCGCGCAATTGACCGTGATCATCGGTCCCCGAGCCCGGGGACTGTTTTGGTGGATGGCCTTGGCGACCAGCTCCTTGCCCGTACCGCTCTCACCGGTGATGAGCACGGTCGACTTGGTGGGGGCGACCGCCTGAATCAGCTCAAACACGGCTCGCATCGCGGGAGCGTCGCCAATCAGCCGTTGCAGACCGAACTTCTGGTCCAGCCGCCGGTGAAGCTGGCGATTCTCGGTTTCGAGGGAGGTCCGTTTGAGGGCTCTCTGAATCCGGAGTTCCAGCTCGTCAATGCGAAGACGACCCTTGCTGATGTAATCGTCCGCCCCCTTTTTCATCGCCTCGACGGCGATATCCTCGGTGCCGAACGCCGTCATGAGGATGCAAACGGGTGGTTTGGGAAGCCCTTTGGCCTTGGCAATGAGCTGGATACCGTCCTCCCCGGCCATCCGCAGATCGGTCAGCAAAACATCGACCGATTCCCGCTCCAACAATTGCCAGGCTGCAGCGGCATCCTCAGCCACATAAACGTCGAACTTCTCACTCAACCCCACCCGCAATCCCTCGCGGGTGTTTTTCTCATCATCCACGATCAGCAGCGTTGGTGTGCTCATGAGGTCATTCTCAGTGGCGAAGGTCTGCCAAACCGCCCTGGGCTCTGGCCGTCAGCTTGGATGGGGGGATGGGAGTGGGTCAAGCGGCGCGAGCCGTCGCGAACGAACCACCGGTGGACTCTTCCGAGCAGAGGAGTGCCTCAATGCGCGTCTGGAGCTCCGCGGTCACTTCCTGGGGCGAACGGCTTCCGTCGATGATCGTGAACTCATAGGTTTCCCGCAGCAGACGGAAGGTCTTTTGCATCAGCTTCTGATATTGAAGGAAGCTGTCGAACATGTCCCGGCTCAAACCCAAATCCATACCGCTTTCCCAGAAATCCAGGGCCTGGTTCTTGGCGAACACCCGTTGGACCAGCGCCCGCGGGGGGACCTCCAGGTAAAACACCGCGTCCGGTACCAGGGCGATGCCGTACAGATTCTTCAACCAGACCGGATCAATCCCCCGGACCATGTCCCGGGCCATCAACGTGTAGATGTATCGATCGGCAAGGACAATGAATCCAGCCCGGAGTGCCGGCAGGATGGAATGCTCCAATTGATCGGCAAAGTCCGTGGCGTAGAACAGGGACAGGGTCGTATGCGACAAAATATTGCCGTGCTGGGCCTGCTCCAACTCCTCGCTCACCAGGGTGGACCGTTTGAGTCCCACCTGAAGGGTTGCATGCCCTGAACCTTCAAGCCAGCGAACCAGTTGGGCAATCTGGGTCGAACGTCCCGACCCATCGGCACCTTCGACCACGATGAGTTTGCCATTGAGCTTTTCCAATTCCACTCCTGGCAGGCCATGGCCGTAAAAATGGGCCCGACTCTCGGGCGGCACTGGAACAGAGGCCGGTGGAGGTGTTCGCTTGATTTTTCGGGTGACGGGCATCTCGGGAGATCGTTGGAAGGTCCGTTGGAAAGTCCGATGGGAGATGGAGGAAGAAGGGGAGGCAGCGACAGGAGGAGCGCTATGCGGTGCGCTTCGGAACAAAACCGGGAAGGTGGACGTGATGGGCCACCAATTGCCGGACCAGGCCCTGCTGCAATTCAATGCGCTGCACGGCGTCGATCAGGTGAAAATGGAACTCGGTGCTGAGCGCCAGATACTGCTCAAAAATCCGACCCTGAAACAGCCGGAAACTTTCATAGGGGTCGGCAGAGAGCTTCAGATCCAGACCCGCCTCATGAAATTTGAGGACCGGACGATTGTCCAGTATCCGGGCCAACGACACCTCCAGCGGGGCCTTGAAGAAAAAGGTCAGGTCGGGGAGCGCTGCAAAGGAATAGAGTCCCCGCACCCAGTCCGGGGGGCAACCGCGGACCACGTCGCGGGCGAAGGCGGTGAAAACGTACCGGTCACACAGGACCAGATAACCGGCCCGAAGGAGTGGAACCAGCTGGCGTTCATACCGATCAGCGAAATCGGTGGCGTGAATCAGGCTGAAGGTGGTCGGGGTCAACAGGTTTTGCTTCTTCCCTTTGCTGGTGGCGCTCTTGACCAGGGCTGAAGAATTCCACTCGGAAAAGAAAACGCGACAGCCCTGTTGTTCGAGCCACCGCTGCAAAAGATGCACCTGGGTCGACTTTCCGGAGCCGTCCAAACCTTCCACCGCGATCAACCGTCCCGGAAAGCCGAGCTCGGCAAACGTTGCCTTCATTCCGGTCGCAGACTAGGTCCCCCATCGACCATGACAATCCGTTTTCGAGCCGTTGGCAAAGCGGCCCGGAAAACGGTCGGTTGCGTGCTTGAGCCCGCCCGAAATCCCGGTATATCTCCTTTCAAGCACTTCCGAGTACAGTATCCGCTTATGAATCGCGCGACATCCTACAACCATAACACCCTCGCCGTCATCATGGGCGGCGGACAGGGCACACGCCTGTTTCCGCTGACTCAGGAGCGCGCCAAACCCGCGGTTCCCCTGGTGGGCAAGTATCGGCTGGTGGATATCCCCATCTCGAATTGCCTGAATTCCGGTCTTCAGCGCATGTATCTGCTGACCCAGTTCAATTCCGCCTCGC
>CAIPFS010000130.1 GCA_903864375.1 uncultured Verrucomicrobiota bacterium | reverse complement strand
GGCCAACCGGCAAAGGATCGCTCCAGGTAATCGGTGCCGAAGGCGGAGGTGCTCCATTGGTGGCCGACGAATCCAAACAATAGAACCAAACCCACGGTGATTGAGATGCCCCAAACAAGCCTCTTTTTGGTGCTTGATGCCATGGGTCAATATGGAACCGTCGGTTGGTTTATCAAGATGCCACAATCCAGTCATCCTGTTCCGCGCCCATCCGGGGTATAGGCATTTTCACAATGGCGGATTCGCGTCGAAAACCGGGCGTTTCACTGGTAACGCAGGACGCATCGACGAGATGGCTCGGGATGCCTCCATTCGGTGATTTGGGTCACAATCACCTTTTCAGCTCGCCTGGCGTAAGTCGGGTATGCTCGCTCCCACACAAATATCTGACATGGGTCCTCGGGGGTGGGTGCCGTACCGCCAGTGTCGAGGTTGTTTTCTGGGACATTGGAAATGGAACATCCCTTTCCAATCGCCCCGACTCCCAATCGATGGACCAATTGATCCCCAAGCGGGGCTCAGTCCGCCAATGACAAAATCGAGCACTTCCATGAATGGTCCACGATTCAATTCGTTTAAGTTTTGGGTGCACTTTGTCTGCGGCGCACTTTTCGGGGTATTTTACGGGTTGCGCGTCTGGGGACGTTCGAGTCATGCGGCCCAGATGTCCATCTCCCAAGGTCTCCTCATCATGTCGGCGAGCTCGATTGTCTGGGGCATTATTGCAGGCATTGCATCCACAACAGGTTGGGACGAACCATAGGAGATTGTTGGGATCTTTCGTCCCCATCGAATTTGACCCCAGGGAGCTTCGCCCTCCTTACCACCCACCCCGCCGGGACGGTTGCCCTCCAGGACCGCCATTGTCTGTTTGATGGGGTAGTCTCCCTGGATGTCGAGCCGTTCAACCCGTCGCTTGCGACCTTGCAACCTTGCCACCGTCCGCCCATTTTCCCTTGGTTACCCTCTACCGGTCGACCTCCCGAAAGTATGCCCTCGGGCCATGAGGGGTATTCAAGGAAGCGGATGTGGCGGAATACCAATCCGACGGTGTCCGATGTCAGAACGCACGCGATAAAGGTACCATTTGCCCAGACGACCTCGCATGGGCACGATATTCCCGATGTACAGTCGTTACGTCCTTGCCCTGGCGGGACGCGCCATCCCCCTGGCCGCGGCCTTGATGGCTTCGCTGTACGCCAATCAGCCCCAATATAAGGTGGTTTCCTACATCGGGGCCATGCTCGTTCTGGCCGTCACCGAATATTACGCCGTCTTCCGTCCCTCAAAATCCCTGCGGGATGTCCGGGAGAAGCTGCTGGACGGTTTTTTCAAGCAATGGATCGACACGGCGACCATCAATGGACGCAAACCCAGGCTCCGGGTCAACGTGATGCTCAAGCGATTCCCTCCCACCCGTCTGTTTCGCCCCACGTTTGTCCAATTTTACCAACTGGGCATGGCGGGCTATCCCGATGCCAACCTCGTCTTCTCCATCGACAAGGGGTTCGGGGGGAAAGTCTTCAAAAAACAGCGGCAGGAAGCCAACTATCGGGACCTGCGGGGGTTGTCCACAGCGGACCAGATGCGGGAATTCGGATGGTCCGATCGAGAAATCGAAATGCTGCAGGGAGTCAACTCGGTGGTCAGCGTGCCGCTGTTCCGGTCCACACGAACCTGGGGCGGAGCTCCGCGCCAGATCAGCATTGGATTGCTGAACGTCGACTCTCTGGATGCCGATGGAGCCAGCTTTCTGGCCCAGGAAACCACTTTGAATTACATCACCGGCCTGGCGCGGGTGGTGCAATCGGCATTTGAGGTCTGAAGCGAAGAGTGGGGGCGAGCGGACTCTGCCGAACGACGGACCGGCTGCGGGCGGGAGATTTCGGACTCCGGAACAACCACGTGGAGCGGGTGACTGAGCATCCGGACCGCCTGTTCAAAGGTCAGGCTGCCGAGGGTCACCGTACCCCGGCGATCATAATAGGACCCGTTCTCCATGAAGATAAACTGGCCCGCGACCGGGGATTGTCAATGGAATCTGGCTTCCGCCCGCCCGAATGCTCCGGTAGCCTGCCCCCATGTCGGTTCAAGCTCTTCCGGGTCAGCCTCCCCTGCCCTCCCAGTTGATTGACGTCGGCGCCCTGGAACGCGCCTATTGGGATCGTTTTCCCGATCCGACCAACCCCGTCGAGGCGGTCAGCTTCGGAACCAGTGGCCACCGGGGATCGCCCTTCGATGGAACCTTCACCGACGCCCACATCGCCGCCATCACCCAGGCGGTTTGTGATTATCGACGAACGCAGGGTGATCGGGGGAGACTTTTCGTCGGCAAGGATACCCACGCGATCTCGCGATCGGCTGAACGCACCGCCCTTGAGGTCCTGGCAGCCAATGGCGTGGACACGGCTTACGCCGGGATCGACGGATTTACACCCACGCCGGCCATTTCCGTGGCCATTTTGGAAGGGAACCGCGGTCGCACCAGCGCCCTGTGCGACGGCCTGATCATCACCCCGTCCCACAACCCGCCCCAGGACGGCGGTTTCAAATACAATCCACCCAATGGTGGCCCTGCCGACACCGATGCCACCGGCTGGATTCAGGACCGGGCCAACGAACTGCTTCGGGGTCGAAACCAGGGGGTTCGGCGTTTGCCGTGGCCCCAGACCCAGCAGGCGCCTGGAATCCACATCCACGACTTTATCACCCCCTATGTCGAAGGGCTCGGGAAGGTCCTCAACCTCGATGCCATCCGGCAAAAAGGAATCCGGATTGGAGTGGACCCGCTGGGGGGTGCCTCGTTGGCTTATTGGGAACCGATTGCCCGCCGATACGGACTCCATCTCACGGTGGTCAACCCGGTCATCGATCCCACCTTTGCCTTCATGACCGTCGATCACGACGGGAAAATCCGGATGGACTGCTCCAGTCCCTATGCCATGACGGGGCTGGTTCGTCTCAAGGACCAGTATGACGTCGCCTTTGGCAATGATCCCGATGCCGACCGCCACGGCATTGTCACGCCCGGTGCCGGGTTGATGAACCCCAATCATTACCTTTCGGTGGCGATCGACTATCTCCTTCAGAATCGACCGGACTGGCCGACAACCTCCCGGGTGGGAAAGACCGTCGTCAGCAGCCGGATGATTGACCGCGTGGTTGCGGGGCGTGGCCGGAGCCTGCTGGAGGTTCCCGTTGGCTTCAAGTGGTTTGCCCCGGGACTCTTTAACGGTTCCTGCTGCTTCGGGGGCGAGGAAAGCGCCGGTGCCAGCTTTCTCCGGAAGGATGGAACCGCATGGAGCACCGACAAGGACGGGTTGCTGCTCGGCTTGCTGGCGGCCGAGATCACCGCCGTCACCGGAACCGATCCTGGGAAGTACTACGAGGAATTGACCACGCGATGCGGGACACCGGCCTACACGCGGATTGATGCTCCGGCTTCACCCGAACAAAAGGCCCGCTTTAAGAAATTGGTTCCGGGTTCCATCACGGCCCCCACCCTGGCCGGTGAGCCGATCACGCAGGTTTTGACCCAGGCTCCCGGAAACGGAGCGAGCATCGGCGGATTGAAGGTGGAGACGGCTTCCGCCTGGTTTGCCGCCCGGCCTTCCGGAACCGAGAATATTTACAAGCTATACGCCGAGAGCTTTCACGGTCCGGACCATCTCTCCCAGGTCGTGCAACAAGCACAGTCCCTTCTGACCACCGCCCTGGCCTGATCCTCCCGAATTCAATGAAGTCCACCGCCGTTCGAAAAATGGGTTACGGGAACCTGGCCTTCCTGATGGGCCTGGGCGCCTTTCTGGCGGTCTTCCTGGTTTATCCCGTCGCCTTCATGCTGCGGCGGGGCTTCGGACTCGAGGGTGAATTCACCTTCAACTATTTCGGGCTCCTCGCGACCAACGCCATTTTGCGAGCGTCCCTCTTCAATTCCATCGCCCTGGCCACGCTCACGGTGTTGGGATGTTCGCTTGTGGTTTTCCCTTTGGCCGTCGCTTTGAACCGGCTGGAATTTGCCGGGCGGACTGCCCTGAGCTCCCTCCTCCTGATTCCCATGATCATGCCCCCCTTTGTGGGGGCCATCGGCCTCAAACAACTGCTGGCCCGGTTCGGCTCGGTGAACCTCTTCTTCATTCACCTCGGCTGGATGGATCCCAAGCACCCCATCGACTGGCTCGCCGCCGGCGGATTCTGGGGCGTCGCGCTGCTGCAGATATTGAGTCTCTATCCTATTCTGCTCCTGTCCGTCTCGGCCGCCCTCGCGAATATCGACCCCGCCCTCCGCGACGCTGCCAGAAACATGGGGGCGGACGACGGGAGGTTGTTTCGGACGATTACCCTGCCCCTGGTCCTGCCCGGCTGGTTCTCCGGAGCGATCATTGTCTGGATTTGGTCGTTTACTGATCTCGGCACCCCCCTGGTCACCGGATTCAGCCGGGTGACCTCCGTCCAGATTTTTGATGCCCTGAACGACCTGAATACCAATCCCCAGGGATTTTCGTTAATCGTGGTCGTGCTGGCTCTTTCCCTGGGACTTTTTTTTGTCTCACAACGGATCATCGGACGCCGTTCCTATGCCACACTCGCCCGCGGAACATCCCACGGCGCTCAAGTGCCCGCCTCCAGGGGCCAGCTCGCTTTGATTTGGGGTGGCGGGGCGGTGCTTCTTGGACTGGCCCTCCTTCCCCATTTGTCGGTGATTCTTTCGTCCTTCGCCGGTCGCTGGTTCTTCACGGTCCTGCCCGATGCCTGGACCCTGGCCAACTATCGCGAGGTCGTTGACCAACGACTGACGCTCAGTTCCATCGGCAACAGTCTTTACTACGCGTCTGCCAGCGCCGCCGTGGATTTGGTCCTGGGCATCGGTCTGGGCTGGATCATCACCCGCTCGCGACTCCGCATTGCCCCATTTTTGGATGCCATCGCCATGCTCCCCCTGGCCCTCCCGGGACTGGTCCTTGCCTTCGGCTATTTTGCCGGCTTTGAAATCAACGAACAACGGCATGCCGTTCTCAAAAGCTGGATCGATCCCCGGGTCAATCCCACCTTCCTGTTGATTGTCAGCTACAGCGTCCGGCGTTTGCCCTACATGGTGAGGGCGGCCTGTGCCGGCTTCCAGCAGACCAGCGTGCTGCTGGAGGAGGCGAGTGCCGGCTTTGGTGCCTCCCCCTGGTATACCTTTCAACGGATCACCGCTCCGCTCATTTCCGCAAACCTGATCGGGGGATTCATTCTGACCTTCGCCTTCGCCATGCTCGAGGTCAGCGACAGCCTCATTCTGGCTCAACGGGAACAGTACTTTCCCATCACCAAGCAGATGTGGCAGTTGCTGGGACGGATTGATCCGCACGCCCCGGCCGTTGCCTGCGCCATGGGCGTCATTGCCATGGTGCTCCTGACCCTCTCGCTACTCGTCGCAGGTAGGTTGATGGGCCGGAGGATGGGACAACTCTTCCGCGCCTAATGTCGTGTTACCAAAATGACACTAGCGGACCCAACTCTGGCTCATGCCCCCGAGGGCCAGCGCCGCGTGCAGAGCGGAGCCTAGCAGGGCACATTCATCATTCAGAATGACCCGGACGGTCATTGCCGCCAGAAGTGGGCGCATCCGGCCCTTGTCCAGAAAGGTCTGCAAAAACAATTCCCCACGAAGCCGGGGCAATATCTGGGGAGCGATGCCGCCGCCAATGAAAACACCGCCTGTTGCCTTGAAGGTCAGCGCCAGATTCCCGGCCGCAGCTCCGTAGATCGCGACAAATTGATCCAGAGCCATCGAGGCCCGGCTCGATGTCCCGTTCAGGGCCGCACGGGAAATGGCCCCGGCACCGCCCACACCCGGCTGGCTCAACTCCTGCCGTAGCGCCGAAGACTCCTCCCCCCGTCCGGCGAACGTCAGGAATTCGTAGATGTTCACGAGTCCGGGCCCCGATAAAACCCGTTCGTAGCTGACATGGCCGAGTCGCCCCTGAAGAAAGCGGAGAAGTTCCACTTCCGCGTCGTTTTGGGGGGCGAAATCAGCATGCCCCCCTTCACTCGGCATGGGGCGGCGGAACCGTCCGTCAAAAAAGAAGCCGGCTTGTCCAAGACCGGTGCCAGCGGAGATAATGCACGCGTGCCCCTCGGGATCAGCCTGCCCTTCCTGAAGCACTTCAAAGTCCGCCGGCGACAAGGCTGCCGCTCCATAGGCATTGGCCACCAAATCGTTGATCAGCTCCACATGGGCCACGCCCATCGCCTCCGCCACGGGACCCGAATGGACGTACCACGGGAGATTGGGGGTGATGACGCTCCCCCGAACGACGGGGCCGGCGATCCCGACGGTTGCTCCCTGCACCGGACCGGCATGACGGGACCGGAACCGGGCCACGATTTCCTCCAGGGAGCCAAAATCCCGGCAGCGATACACCTCCTTGACGATGGGGTGCATCCCCCCGTCACGGATCTCGAACAGCCCCAGACGGGCACTCGTCCCACCAATGTCACCGGCGAAAATGGTCATGATGTCGAATTTGGCGACCGGGAGGTAACCAAACCGGCCAGGGCCTGTCCCTTGAAAAAGAACGGGAACTCAGAAATCCTGCACGTGGAAACACCCGACTGGCGGACAAACCGACGAGGGTCATGAGTCCACGGAAGTGGTTTTCCCCGGAAAATCACTTTTCCCCGGTAACCGCTTCGCGGTTATATCCTTCCTGGCGATGAAACCTGTTGTCCGACCCTTGGCGTATGCAGTCCTGCTGGTGCTGGCGGTCCTTTTCTTTTTTCGATTCCGGGCCGCTGACCGTCGGGATGTGGTCCGCTCCACGGAGCGGAAGATCGAACAACTGAACGAGGCGGCCAACCGCGATACAACCGCAACCTCGGCAAACACGGCCACCCCACCCGCACCCGCTCCCGATTCAACCAGCCGGACGGGCCTGGCCGGGACCCTCGCCACCAGCAACACGACGGCCACCATCGGTGCGCCCCCGGTGGCGGTTTTGAGCGTCACGCCGCCGGGAGCAGCCTCTCTGGAAGAGGCTTCGCGAAAAGACCGGGCGACCGCCATTACTGACATGGCCCTGTTTCTCCTGTGCCTCGTGATCCTGGGGGTGCTGGCAGCTTGGGACGCCGCGCAATATTTCGGCGGACGGGCGGGGCAGGCCGTCATGGCGGAGAACTACCTTCCACCCACGGACAAGGAATACGAGGCGGCGGAGACAGAATGGGCCAAAGGCAACCACATGGATGCCTTGAACATGATGCGGGCGTACCTCAAGCGGCACCCCAATGAACAACACGTGGCCATCCGGATCGCCGAAATCTACGAGAAGGATTTGAACAACTACCTGGCTGCTGCCCTGGAACTGGAAGACGTCCTACAGAGGAAATTGCCCCGCGAGAAATGGGGATGGACGGCCATCCATCTGGTGAACATTTACTCCGGAAAGCTCAATCAGACGGATAAGGCCATGGTCACCCTCCAGCGCATTGTGCGGGATTACCCCGAAACCGCCGCGGCAAAAAAGGCGCGGCAGCGTCTGGGCCTTCCCGAAGAGGCCGCCGTCCCGCCGTCCGAACCCGCCGTGGAGCCGGCTGCCCGTGCCCCCAAGGCTTCCGCTGCCCCTGAGCCGGAAAACCCGGCTTTGCCCAAAGGCTTCCGTGCAAAAAAGTAACCTCCCTGCCCGGGTGCCGGCAGTTCAAGGATCGGCATCCCCCAACCATCCGGATTGCGCCCCATGATCGGCACCCTGCTGAATGTCGGCGGAATCATCGTCGGCGGAGTGGTGGGCCTGACCGTTGGACATCGAATCCGTCCCTCCGTTCAGGAGCGCATTCGACTGGGGCTTGCCGGATTGATTGTTTATTCCGGCCTCAGCATGGTCTGGGC
>CAIPFS010000129.1 GCA_903864375.1 uncultured Verrucomicrobiota bacterium | reverse complement strand
GACATCATGCCGCCTATCTGTTGGATGGAAAGGTTCTCCGCTGTGAGTTGAGGGCCGTGGCGGCACCCACCGAGGCCCGGACAGCACCGTATGCCGCCCGCGGGTTGGCCACTTTTTCCAACGGACTCGAGTTGATCCATTCCGGCACGGTCGATGCCGTCCTGATTGCCACGCCCCATCCGACACATGTGGCCCTGGGTGTGGCAGCGTTGGAGTCGGGGCTGCACGTGATGGTCGAAAAGCCGCTGGCGGCACACAAGGCGGACGCCGAGCGACTGTTGACGGCGGCCCGGCAGCGACCGCATCTCCAGCTGGCCGGCATGTTCCAACTTCGGATGGAACCGCGGTACGCCCGCATCCGGTCGCTCCTGCAATCGGGTGAATTGGGGACACTTCAGCGGATCAACTGGATCAATACGGATTGGTTTCGGACCGAGGCCTACTATGCCAGCAGTGGCTGGCGGGCCACATGGCAGGGCGAAGGGGGCGGTGTCCTATTGAATCAATGCCTCCACAATCTGGACGTTCTCTGCTGGCTGATGGGATCCCCCCGGAGGGTTCGAGGTTTTGTCCAGCTGGGACGCTGGCATGACATCGAGGTGGAGGACGAGGCGACCGCATTTCTGGAATTCGACGGTGGCGCCTCCGGCCTGTTTGTTGGAAGCACCGGCGAATCACCAGGAACCAATCGTCTCGAGTTGGTCGGCACCCGGGGGCGCCTGGTTTTGGAAAACCAGCGCCTCACCTTGATTCGCAATGAGTCCGATGCGGTGGAATGGTCAAAGACGACCGCCAGCGGATTCACTCCACCTCCGGTCTGGAACTGTGACCTGCCGTTTGAAAATCATCCCGCACCGCATGCCGCCTTGATGCAAAACTTTGTGGCGGCGATCCTGGAGGGAGCGCCCTTGATTGCCCCGGGGGAAGCGGGTCTGGCTTCGGTGGAACTCGCCAATGCGATTGTCTATTCGTCGCTGACGGAGTCGACGGTGGATCTCCCCCTGGACGGAACCGCCTGGGAGGGAAAGCTGGCGGAATTGATCGCCGGGTCGACCCGCCAAAAGGTGGTCCGGTCAACCGGAACCAGTGATTTTGCCGCATCCTTCCGACGCTAGCCCTGGGGGGCGGCGGAAAAAGGAAAAGCGAAGGAGGAGGGAAGGAGGGGGCGACTATCGTCGCCCGGATTTTGAACTCCGTGGCTAGCGGGACGCGTGAGCGGGAGGGACCTCGACACAAACCGCTTCCTTGGTGCTTCGGGCATAGATGCGGCCACCGCTGACGACGGGAGTGCCCCAGCATTTGCCGGAGAGAACCGAAGCGCGGGCTACTTCCTCATAGGCCTCAGGGTTGGCCTTAACGAGGATCAGTTCGCCGGCGTCGCTCAAAACCAGAACGTGTCCGTCGACAAGGATGACCTGTCCGGGGCCGAATCCCTTTTTCTCCCACTCAACCTTGCCGGTGGCCACATCGACGCACTTGAGCGGCCCGTCGCCATATTCCTTGAACTGGAAGAGGCCATACAGTTTTCCGTTGTGGAGAACCGGGG
>CAIPFS010000128.1 GCA_903864375.1 uncultured Verrucomicrobiota bacterium | reverse complement strand
CCAGCTGCTGGGCCAGTCCATAGTAAATAAAGTAAAGTTGAATGAGCAGCGGTGTGCCCCGCATGACTTCCGTGTAGGCAATGGCCAGCCATCGCAGGGGACGCGGCCCATGTAGCCGCGCCATGACCACGGCAAGCCCCACCGCCACGGCCACGGTCATTCCAGCCACCGTCAATCCAACGGTCGTCAGAGAGGCGCGCAGCAACAGGGGCAGGTACCTTCCCACCTCGGTCCACATGGATAGCGGTACAACCCTGGCGGTCGTCTCTTCCTTGAACTGGCGGAGGAGTTCCTGTTCCGGACCCCACAGTTGGTAGTGCCGGTAAATCCGCTCGACGGTTCCATCGGTGAACAGTTCAACCAATGCCTGGTCAATGGCCTGACGCAAGCCGGCTTCTCCAGAGGGAACTCCGATCGCGTAATATCCGGGGGCAAATCCCTCCCCGGCCAGGCGGAGTTCCGGGTCCGGTCGGGCAAAGTGGATGGCCACCGGTGAATCGACAAGGACTGCGGAAAGTCGCCCGACCTTCAAATCACGAAAGGTCTCCGCATTGCCCTGGTAAATGCGGGTTGTGATCTCGGGATGTGCCTGCAACACCCGGAGCGAGACCGATCCAGAGAGCACACCGATGCTGGTCCCGGCCAAATCCTGGAGGCCGTTGATATTGGTCCTGCCCGCCAGGACGACCAGTTGCTGGCTGTAAACAAGGTAGGGACGCGACAGCTCAACCCGGGAGGCGTTTTCCGGCGTTCGCTCCAGCCCGTTCAAAATGATGTCGAACGACTGCTGCTTCAGCGCCGGGACCAGCATGTCCCAGTTTTCCTGAACCATTTCCGCACGGACACCCAGCCGGGCGGCGAGCGCATCGGCAAGCTCGGCCTCAAATCCGGTCAGTTTGTCCGGAGCCGACGGCTCATGAAAGACATAGGGGGCACCACCTTCGGCATCCGCACCCCAGCGCAGGGTGCCGCGCTGGCGGATGTTACCGAGCGCATCCCCATGGACAAGGCCCGGAGTACAGACCAGAAAGAGCGCCGCGGAGAGCGCCCGCATCCAGAAAAAAGAGTGGGTCACGTTGCTTGAAACGAACGGGGCCTGTGCTGCGGCAAGTGGGTCTGCAGCGCAATAAAAATTTTCATCCCGGCGCATTATTTTGCCCTGCTGAATTCCACCGGGAACCTTGCCTTCCGGGCCGGTTTGGCGGCAGCGTTTTCGTCGTGACGACCTTCAGCTCATTCCGTCGGCTTTCCCTGGCCACCTTGCTCATCGGTTCAGCCATCCGGGGGGATGCCTTCGCCGAATCGCCTCACCCGATCACCTTCGGTGACCTTGCGGCCAGCCATCGGGTTTCCGAGCCCCGGCTTTCCCCCGATGGCCGATCTCTGGCCTACGTCATTGCAGAGGTGGATGTGGCGGAGAATCGCACCGACAGCGATATCTGGATTGTCCCTTCGGTGGGGGGGCCCCCACGCCGCCTGACCGGCAGCCCCAAGCAGGACCGCCACCCGACCTGGTCACCGGACGGAAAGTGGATGGCCTTTGAGTCCAATCGCGATGGGGACTATCAGATTTACGTGATTTCCACCTCCGGTGGCGAGGCACGGCGGTTGACCCATCTCTCCACGGGTGCCAATCAGCCGGTCTGGTCTCCCGATGGACATCACATCGCCTTCATTTCCTCGGTGTTCCCGGAATTCTCAGGGCGTCCGTTTGCGGAATCGGATGCCGCCAACAAGGAACGCCTCGAATCGCAGGACAAGAGCAAGGTCAAGGCCCGTGTGTATACGCAGCTGCTCCTCCGTCATTGGGACTCCTGGAATGACGGACGCCGCCAGCATCTCTTTGCCATCGATGTCGATCAGGGCCTGGCCGTCGGTTCTCCGCGGGATCTCACCCCGGGACAGTGGGACGCTGTCCCCAATTCCACCACCTTTTCAGTCGGTGACGAATTTGCCTTTTCCCCGGATGGCCAGCAAATCGCCTATACCCGGACCCCTGAAATCACCCGGGAAGAGGCCTGGGACACCAATCATGATCTCTGGGTGGTTCCGGTGGCCGGCGGGGCACCCCGGGCGCTGACCACCAATCCTGCTGCCGATGGTTGCCCCCGGTTTTCTCCGGATGGCAAATGGCTGGCCTACCGGGCCCAGAGTCGGCGCGGATTCGAGGCGGACCGATGGCAGTTGATGTTGCTGGATCGCTCCTCCGGAAAATCAATCAGCCTCACCTCGGGATGGGATGTGTCGATCGAGGACCTGGCGTGGAGTTCCGACAGTCAGTCGCTGGTGGTCACGGCGGAGGATCGGGGGACACGGATTTTTTGGAGCCTGCCCCTGACGGGTGGAGCGGGTCATCCGCTGTTCAGCGGCGGCACGGCATCCGATGCCTCCCCGTCTCCGGATCGCCAATGGGTCTACGGTGTCCGATCGGCCATGGACCATCCGCCGGAAGTCTTCCGGGTCGCCGCAGCCGGAGGTCAACCTCAACCCCTCGCCGAAGCCAATGCAGCCTGGCGAACCAATCTGATGCTTCCGGTTCCGCAGTCCGTCACGGTTCCTGGGGCAGGGGGTACCCCCGTTCAGATGTGGGTGCTGCGTCCGCCACAGTGGAAGGAGGGGGGTAGGTACCCGCTCGTTTTCTGGGTGCACGGGGGACCGCAATCGGCTTTCCTCGATTCGTGGTCCTATCGTTGGAACGCCCAGCTCTGGGCGGCCCAGGGCTACATTGTGGCCATGCCCAATCCGCGCGGCAGCACCGGCTTCGGACAGAAGTTCACTGATGATATTTCGCGCGATTGGGGTGGCAAAGTCTTTGAGGACCTCATGGCCTGTCTGGGTTGGCTGGAAACCCAGCCGGATGTGGATCGCACCCGCATGGCAGCCGCCGGTGCCTCCTATGGCGGCTACATGATGAACTGGTTCCAGGGTCACACGGACAAGTTCAAGACCCTCGTGACGCACTGCGGTGTCTTTGACTTCAATAGCATGTACGGGGCCACTGAAGAGCTCTGGTTTGATGAATGGGACCACGGTATTCCATGGAAGGACGCCGACTTTGCACGCTGGTCGCCGCACGCCTTTGCCGGACGGTTTCGGACACCCAATCTCATCATTCACAATGAAAATGATTTCCGGGTCCCACTCAATCAGGGGCTGGCCTTATTCACCACCCTCCAACGCCAGGGCGTTGCCTCCAAACTCCTGATTTTTCCCGATGAAGGTCACTGGGTCTTGAAGCCGCAAAACAGTCAGCTCTGGCACCAAACCATCTTTGATTGGCTGGATACTTACCTGAAGCAGTGACCCCGTGTCCCTTGGACGAAGGGCACCCGCACCTTCAGGATGATGCGAAGGATTCGCATGGGAAAGGTGGTCTGAAGAGGGTGGATGCGTTCCGCGTGGGAGGCATGGTGAAGTCAAATGAGAAAAACGGTAGACCTCCAACCAAGGGACAGGTCGGTTATCCGTGGTAGAACCGTTTTGTCTTCCCGTGACCGCCGCAGTCCAGGCCCCATCCCGGGCGGCCATCCTCCAATAAAATCTCCTCTCATCGCGAAAGGTCGTTTACCGTCCCGGTCATGTTGAAAACAGCAGAGCACGCTCCGGTTCGCCGGTTTCGCGGTCGGATTGCGGTTGTCGCCTCCCGTTACAATCCAGAGTTCGTGGACGGCATGCTGGAGGCCGCGACAACGGTTTTGACTGCCGCCGGCGCTCGAATCGAGATCGCTCGTGTTCCTGGTGCCTTTGAAATCCCGGTGGCGGTTTCCGCCTTGCTGGAGCGGGAATTCAACGAGCCGGAGGCGATCCTCTGTCTGGGGCTCATCTGGCAGGGGGAAACCAACCATGCCCAACAGATTGGCGGAGCCGTGACTCAGGCTCTCATGGAGCTGAGTTGGACCACCGGGGTCCCCATCATCCATGAAGTCATCACGGTCACCACCGAGGCCCAGGCGAAAGCCCGATGCCTCGACCCCTCCACCAACCGTGGCAAAGAGGCGGCGTTGACCGCCCTCGATGTCCTCCAGACGCTCGAAACCATTCGGGCGGAGCCGGAACCGCAGATGGATCGTCCGGAGATCCGTCGTCCGCGGCGATAGCCGTCGCTTTTCAACCGGGGGATTCCCGCTATTCTCGCAACGTCGTGAGCGAATCCACCCCAGCGTCTTCGAAGTACACCAATGCCCTGGTTCGGGAGAAGTCTCCCTACCTGCTGCAGCACGCCCATAATCCCGTCCAATGGTATGCCTGGGGAGATGAGGCCTTCGCCCTGGCGCGGTCCGCACAAAAGCCGATCTTTTTGAGCATCGGCTATTCGACCTGTCATTGGTGCCACGTGATGGAACGTGAGACCTTCGAGGATGTCGCGTGCGCGTCCTACCTCAACGAGCATTTCATCAGCATCAAGGTCGATCGGGAGGAACGCCCGGACATCGATAAAATCTACATGAGTTTCGTTCAGACCACGACGGGATCGGGGGGCTGGCCACTCAATGTGTTTCTCACCCCGGATTTGCAGCCGTTCTACGGAGGCACCTACTTTCCTCCGGAACCCAAATACGGTCGGATGAGCTTCCGCCAGTTGCTGGAGCGGATTGTCGAACTGTGGCAGACCCGCCGGACGGAGTTGGTGGCGTCCGCGGCCGATATCACCGAACGGCTTCGCGCCACCGTTTCCTTCGATTCCGACAATGCCTTTCCTACCGGCGAACGGGAGTTGCATGGGGCGGGGCAAACCTATCTTCACGAATTTGACAGCCATCACGGTGGCTTCGGCGGAGCCCCGAAGTTTCCCAGGCCCAGCGTCCCTCTCTATCTCCTTCGGTACGCCCATCGGTTTCACGATGCAGATGCCATCAAGGCGGTTCTCAAAACCTGCGATGGCATGGCAGCCGGTGGCATCCATGATCAGCTCGGAGGGGGCTTCGCCCGCTATTCCGTGGATGAAAAGTGGCTCGTGCCCCACTTCGAGAAGATGCTGTACGATCAGGCCCAATTGGTGCAGCTCTACCTCGAATCCTTCCTTGTGGGCGGCATCAATCGGCATGCCGAGGTGGTCCGGCAGACGTTGGATTACGTGGCCCGCGACATGTCCCATCCTGACGGCGGATTTTATTCCGCAGAGGATGCCGACAGCGAGGGGCACGAGGGAAAATTCTACTGTTGGACGCTGGCGGAGATCCGGGCCTTGCTCACCCCCGAAGAGGCCCATGCCGTGGAGCGGTATCTGGGCGTGACCGAAAAGGGAAATTTTGTCGATCACTCCCATCCCCAACCTCTTGCCGGGCAAAATGTCCTGAGCGAAGTGGGGCCCCATCCCAAGCCCGGGGAATCAACCGCACTGGCCTCCGCCCGGACCAGGCTTCTGGCTGCCCGCGCGCATCGGGTTCGTCCGCACCGGGACGACAAGGTCCTTGCCTCCTGGAACGGAATGATGCTGGGCGCCGTCGCCCGGGCTCATGCGATTTTGGGCGACGCAACCTATCGACAGATGGCCGAACGCAATCTGTCCTTCATCCAACGAAACCTGTGGGATGCCCAAACCCGGACATTGTCCCATCGGTGGCGGGAAGGGGAGAAGGATGGCGTTCAGCTGCTCGATGGCTACGCCAATCTGTTGGCGGGTGTCGTGGATCTCTATGAGGCGACTCTTGTTCCGGCCACGCTGGAGTTTGCTGTGGTTCTGGCGGAGACCATGATGGAGCGCTTTTACGACCCGGTCCACGGCGGCTTCTGGCAGACGGTTCAAGACACCCCCCACCTCCTGTTGCGAAACAAGGAGGACTACGATGGTGCCGAACCCGGAGGCAACAGTGTGGCCGCACTGGCCCTGCTCCGGTTGTCCGCCATCTGTGAGCGCAAGGAATGGCATCTGGCGGCGGAGAAAACCCTCCGGCTGCTTGCGCAGCGCCTTCACCAAACCCCGCAGGCGGTGCCCCACTTATTCCTTGCCCTCGACTGGATTCTGCAAGAGCCCCGTCGGGTGGTGATTACCGGGGATGCAGCAGGCATTGAGGCCGGCGGACTGATTCATGCCGCGCATCAGGTGTTCCATCCGCACCGGGTGATTCTCGGAACCCAGGGGCCGGTGGACCCGTTCGCCCGGGAGCTGCGTCCATTGGAGGGGCGGCCTCAGGCCTATTGTTGCACCGGCACCGCCTGTCAGGCGCCCACCGGCGACAAGGCGGTCGTTCAAGCCTTCCTCCGGCAGCCCGCACCGGACCACCATTAACAAGGCCCGGAGGGTTGCCGGCGTCCGCGGGCATCCAACAATCGTTCAGTGCTCACTGGCCCTTGGTGTGGACTTCATCCATGCAGCCACCAACCCAGCGTCGCCCCACCGAGCATGAGAACGACCGAGTTGATTCGGGTGCCCAGGAGAAGTCCCAAACTGACAATCGCCAGCGCGGCGCTCCCCACGTCCACAATCGCTGCCCGCCCCAACTGGGTTGCCACGTCGGCCAGAAGCCCCAGGGAAGCGGCGTTGACGCCATCCACAAACGGTCCCCAGCGCCCGGTTTTGCGCAACTGTGGAAGCCATCGGCAGGTCAGGGCAACGAACACAAAGGCTGGTAGAAAAATACCGGCGGTCCCTGCTGCTGCCCCCAAGGGCCCATCCACCAAATAACCGAGGAAGGTCGCCGTCGTGAGGACAGGACCCGGGGTGGCCTGGCCCACGGCCACCGCATCCATGAGTTGCCCGGAGGTCACCCAGTGGAGCCGGTCGACGAGGTCGGCTTGCAGAAAGGCCAGCAGGACATACCCGCTGCCGTAGAGAACGGAACCAATCTTGAGGAAAATGAGGAACAGACGGAGCGCCAATGGCCAGCCCCCGATCCAGGTCGTCATCGCACTCCAGGGAGCGACAAGACTCAGGACGGGTAGGCCACAACAGGCAGTCCCCTTCGGGCTTTGAAATCGATGTCGGGCCAGGCCGATGGCTCCTGAAAATAGCAGCAGAGCCAACTCATGGACGCCGGCATGGTGCAGGCTCCAGACCGCTCCAGCGACGAGAATCAGCCACGGACGATTCAATGCCGATTTGCCAAGGCCCCACGCCGCATGGACCACCACGGCAATCATCACCGCCTGGATGCCGTAGAGGAATCGCCCCGTGGCCGGGAGGCTGCCCCACCGTTCGTAGACGGCGGCAAGGACGGTCACTAAAAGTGCCGACGGCAGGATGAAAGCTGTCCCCGCAAGCCACAATCCCCAGTAACCGGCCCGACGATAACCGAGGTGCATCGCCAGTTCCGTCGAATTGGGTCCCGGTATGAGATGGGTGGCTCCGAGTAGATCGAGAAACTCCTCCGCCGTCAGCCATGGACGTCGACGGACCGTTTCAGTCTCCATGAGGGCCATATGTGCGGCGGGCCCTCCAAAAGCCGTCGCCCCCAGGCGAAGGAAAAGCCCGACCACCTCCCGCCGCAAAGTCCACGGGGACGGGGAGGGAGGTCGTGGAAACGAGGTGGGACTTTGCATCCGGTCCCGGGAGGTCAATAGCCGTACAAACCGTCATCCCGGGAATAGGCTCCCCCCCCGCCACCCATGCCTGCTCCGCCCTCGTCT
>CAIPFS010000127.1 GCA_903864375.1 uncultured Verrucomicrobiota bacterium | reverse complement strand
TGAACCAGGGGCTGGTCGGTCCGGACTGCTTCCCATTGCTTTTCCGTCCTTGCCTGCTTGGTTCTGCTGGTGACTGAACGGTGGTATTACTGGAAATCGGGTCCCGAAGACCCCGCCTTCAATATGGCTGCCGACGAAATCCTTCTTGAGGACGGGGGCAGGAAGGGTTCACCGGTTTTTCGGAGCTACTCATGGTCGCTGCCCGCCGCTTCCTTCGGTTATTCCCAGCGCTTTGGAGAAGTCGAGACCTGGACTTCGCTCCGCCCTCTGGTTCGACGTTGCACCGGAGGGGGACTCGTCCCCCATGACGCCGACTGGACGTATGCTCTGGTGGTGCCTGCGGGACATGTCTGGTGGCGATTGCGCGCTCCGGAGAGCTATTGCCGCCTTCACGACTGGCTGCGTCGGGCATTCCTGCACCTGCAGGTTCCAACAGAACTGGCCCCGGTTCCCGACCCCACCGGCCCTGGTCGATGCTTCATTGGCGCCGAGGAAAGCGATTTGCTGCATTCGGGACGCAAGATCGCGGGTGCCGCCCAGCGACGGAATCGCAACGGCCTTCTGATTCAAGGAAGCGTACAGCCACCGCCGGAAGGATGCGGACGTGTCGGCTGGGAGGAGGCCATGCAACAGATCGCATTGGCGGACTGGAAGGTGGACTGGCAAGCATGGCAGCCCGACATCGAATGGCGGATGCGGGCAGAGCGGCTTGCCGACGAGAAATATCGAGACTCCGAGTATTTGCACCGTCGGTGAACCCGTGGCTCATAGTGGAAGCGGTGTCCCGCCGCTTGCTGGAGTTTTGCCCTTCTGCGCCGGATGTAAGGCTGTCGTTGTGCCATCGGCGCCAACAGGCGTGGATGGCGACAGTTGCTCCCTTCGTAGACCATTTCGAAGGTGAACGTGCTGCTCCAGAATCTTCCCCAAAGCCTTTCCCCCCAACGGGAAACCTTTGCTCGCTGTCTGGAGGCAATGAACCGGACTGGCCTCAATTGCGGGACCAAGTCGAGCGAGTTGCGCAATGAATACCGCTGTCCCGCAGCCTGCTTTCAACCGAGGTACCCAAGCGATGGGGAAACGTTCCTTATCCTCCTGAATTTGCCGCCTATACCTTTTCGTCGGCCTTCTCGGACTCTTCGACCAACTCACGAATCTGATCCCGAAAGCGTCCGATACCTTCGTCAAACGCAGCCGCAATGGGAAGCACTGGCGTCTTGGTGATGCGGCGCTTGAATTTCTTGAGGTTCGCCTCCGCCACGGTTTCGTCCATCTTGTTGGCCACCACCAGCCGGGGGCGTTCGAGCAAGGCCGGATCGTACCAGCCCAACTCCTCGAGCAGGCTCTTGTAGTCGTCCCACGGATTTCGGGCATCGGTGCCGGCCATATCGAGGAGGATCACCAGGACCTTGCACCGGGAGATGTGGCGGAGGAAGGCATGACCCAGCCCGACATTTTCGTGGGCCCCGGCAATCAGCCCGGGAACATCGCAGGCCACCAATCGCTTCCAGTCCGGATACTCCACAATGCCCACCTGCGGAGTCAGGGTGGTGAAAGGGTAGGGGGCAATCTTCGGTCGGGCGTGAGAAATGGCGGTCAGGAGGGTCGATTTGCCCGCATTGGGATAACCAACGATGCCGATATCCGCCATCATTCGCAGCTCGAAGAGGTAGTCCCCTTCGCCGCCTGGTTCGCCAGGTTGGGCGAACCGGGGAGTCTGCCGGACACTGGTGGCGAAATTGCGGTTGCCCAATCCACCGCGGCCCCCCTTGCAGAGAAGGAATTGCTCGCCGTCCTTGGTCAAATCGGCCACCAGTTCGCCTTTTTCGCGAGCGGTTCGGGGTTTCTTGGAAACTTCCGGCTCAGGTTGGCTGAGGTCAATTTCGACCGCCCGCTCCGGGCCCGCCCGGCGGATGACGGGCCGGCTGGAGTTCGCACCACCCACTCGTTGGGCGGCGATTTCCAACTCGTCCGTGGCGGTTTCTTCAGGCTCAACCGTCTCCTCCTCTTCCGTCTCCTCGGGGTAGGCCGGCGGAGTGGTGGAGGGAAGCTTCCAGACGAGGGTGCCGCACGGAACCTTGATCAGGATGTCCTTGCCGGCGGAGCCATCCATACCTTTGCCCATCCCAGGCTGGCCGTTCTGGGCGATCAGGCGGGGATTGAAAAACTGCTCGATCAGGTTGTTGAGGTCGTGTGAGGCCTGAAGGATGACGCTGCCGCCGCGTCCCCCGTTACCGCCGCTGGGGCCTCCCTTGGGGACATAGGCTTCGCGATGAAACGCGACGGATCCCTTTCCGCCGTGCCCGGCGCGGGCGTAGACCTGGATTTCGTCGATGAACATGAGAGCCTTGGTGGAGTGGGGGGAAACAAAAAAGGCGAGGCCATGAAGCCTCGCCTTGAAAATTGCCTCGGGATGGAGGAGTCGCCGGAGAGGGACTAATTCGTGGCGGGCGTCACCGGCTCGGCGGGGATGGCCGCAGTCACCGGCAGGATGTGAACCCGGCGGCGATGCTTGTCGAATTGGACTTTGCCGTCGATCAGGGCAAACAGAGTCCAGTCGCGACCGACACCGACATTCTTGCCAGGATGAAATTTGGTGCCGCGCTGCCGGATGATGATGCTTCCAGCGGTAACGGACTCGGAGCCGAAGGCTTTGACGCCCAGACGTTGGGCATTGCTATCGCGGCCGTTGCGGGAACTGCCTTGACCTTTCTTGTGTGCCATAAGAGAGGAGAGCTAAAGTAAAAGTGAAAAAACGCGGAGGGAAGGGACGTGGAGGGGGGAGGCGATCCAGGGAATAGGCGATGGAGGCTGCTATCAGGCCGTGATCTCGCGAACCTGAACCACGGAAAGCTCCTGACGGTGCCCTTGCTTCTTGTGATAGCCTTTGCGGCGGCGCATCTTCCAGATGACCTTCTTGACGCCACGCTTGTGCTCGACGACGTCGACGAGAACCTTGGCACCAGCCACCACCGGCGTTCCGATGGT
>CAIPFS010000126.1 GCA_903864375.1 uncultured Verrucomicrobiota bacterium | reverse complement strand
CCTTGGCTTCGAGGACGGCGAGCGGGAGATTTGGCTTGTAGGAAAGGATGTAGTCGGCCTTCTTCGCTCTGCCCCGTTTCACGGTTTTCCCCCGGACAATGACGCGTCCTTTCGTGAAGTAGGCTTCCTCCCGAATCTGGGTCATCACATTCCACTTGTCCCCATTCGGTCCGACGAGAGCGGGGGTAATGAACTTGGTGCGGATGTCCGCTTCGGTGAGGTCTTTCTTGTTCATCGGGCCGGCACGCGACTACCAGTCGAAGGGCAAATGGCCGGTGTGGGGGGAAGGGTGCCGTTGCGTTGGGGTCAGTTTGGCCATTTTTTGTGTTCCTGCCCGGGATGATAGGCGGGGAGGGAAAGGGTGCAAGGAGAAAGCCTTCGACAGGCTCAGGCACCAGCCTTCGATGGGATCGGGCAGGGGGCTCCGATTGGATGGGAAAAGAATGGGCAGGGGGGCGCAAATGGTCGCCTTCATCGGGTTGCCTCGGTCCGAGCTTTACCTCTCGGTTTAGGAGGGATACGTTAGGCCCAGAAGATCGCCAAGAATATGAAAATCCCGTCGACCTCCCTGACCGCCGCCCTGCGCGTTCACCTCCTGCTGCTGACGCTGATGCCAATGCTTGGGTTCTCCTTCGCGGCACGTGCCGGTACGACTTTTGTTGCTATCGGGGGAACGCCCACCAACCTGTTTGCCAGCATCTCCAGTAACGGAGTGGTGACCACCATCAATATTGACCAATCGGGTCTGGATTCCTACGGGGTCAAGCAAGCCATGGCGGTGGACCCTTCCGGCAATCTCTTCGTCGCTTATTCGGGCGACGCCATCGTCAAGTTCACCCCAACCAACGCCACGCTTATTGCCACCAACATTGGCGCACCCAGCTCCCTGGCGTTTGATAATGCCGGGAATCTTTATGGCAATTCGAATGACTGCATCCTCAAAATTACGGCCGCGAGACCCAGCCTGTTTCTCTCGGGCTTGCCAGGAGTGAAGAGCTTTTGCTTCGACAAGTTGGGCAATTTTTATGCAGCGATGGGAAACCTGATTTACCGGGCCACAAATGGTGGTGTTCCTGTTGCCTTCCTGAATTCTGACGCTCTCTCCCCTTTGGTCAGTTCATCCGCATTTGCTGTGGGAGTTGATCCGCAGTTAAATCTGTACGTGGGAGTGTACGGTCAGAACACCAATGGAGGCGGATACCAAGGCAATGTTTGCAAGGTGAGCCCGAACAATGCGGTAACGGTCGTAGGCGGAATAGAATCTTTGGGGATGCCCGCAAAATTCAATATCGATGAGAAAGGCAACGTGATTTCCGCAAATTTTTATTATAGTCACTTCGGGCCTTGGATTAACGGGCCTTTCGGTACCGTTGCTTTCCCGCCTGGTTCCGGCGTATCCTTTAATGGTTTTCCGGTGATTGCCTATACCCCGATCGACGAGGTTTTCGGAACCTATCTTCCTTCTATTCTGTTGCAACCTGCCAGCCAAATGGCGGCGGCGGGAACCACGGTCTCCTTTCGAAGCTCTGCGACGGGCTCCACGCCCTTGTCGTACCAGTGGTACTTCAACGGTAACAACCAGCTGGCGGGGGCAACGAATCAAACTCTTGTTTTGACCAACCTCACGGAAAATCAGATCGGCCAATACACTTTTGTCGTCAGCAATTATTTGGGAGTTGTCCAGAGCCAGCCTGCCAGCCTGAACGTTATTCCGGCCTTGGGAATTCGACTCGTTCCCACATTGGAATTGTACGGCGGAATTGGTTTTCGCTACAATGTCCAGTTCATCAACCAAGTTGCCCCCACAAATTCGCCTTGGACAACATTGGCCACGGTAACGTTGACCAACAGTCCCCAATTGTTTCCGGATTATTCTGCCGCCGGTCAGCCCGCGCGGATTTATCGGATTGTGCAACTTCCCTGACGCCTCCGACGGTAAGCGGGGCGAAAGATCAATTTGCATGCGCTCGTTGTCAATATTGCGGAAAGCCTGTTCAAACATGGGCCAGGGCAGGGGGCAAATGGGCCGTGCTGCGGGCGGATGTCCGTTGTTTTTTAGTCAGTATGGCGATTCTTTGGTTTCCTGCCTGGGATGATAGGGGGGAGGGGAACGGTGCAAAGAGAAAGCCTTCGACAGGCTCAGGCACCGGCCTCCAATCTTACTTGGAAACGGTTTTGCAACCAACTGAAGCATGGGGTGCTGAAAAATGGGGTTCACGCGGAGGCGCGGAGCCGCGGAGGGGGGACAGG
>CAIPFS010000125.1 GCA_903864375.1 uncultured Verrucomicrobiota bacterium | reverse complement strand
CCAATTGTCGCCTCCACCACCGGAAGGACTGGACCCTGCCGATCCACGAACGATCGGGCAGTATCCGGTGAACACGCTTCAAATGGGACGCGGAGACGGCACCTTTGCCGAAGTCGCCGCCTGGGCTCACCTTCAGGCGACGGAATGGTCGTGGACACCCATCTTTCTCGATGTCGATCTGGATGGATGGGAGGACCTGCTGGTCAGCAACGGCCAATGGCGGGCCTCCCGCGATCTGGATGTTGTCGCCGATTTGCAGCGATTGCGCCGTCAGCGACGGCTGTCGGACCGGGAGATCTTCGAGGCGCGCAAGGCGTTTCCACGATTTGAAACCCCAAAGCTGGCTTTTCACAATGATGGTCACGGGCGCTTCGAGGAAACCGGTGGCAACTGGGGATTTGATTCCACATCGGTGGCTCATGGCATGTGCCTCGCTGATTTGGATAACGACGGAGACCTGGACGTGATCGTCAATCGACTCAACGGCCCCGCCCTGCTTTACCAGAACATGACCAGTGCCCCGCGCATCGCGGTCCGGCTTCGGGCCTCTGGACCGAACCGCTTCGGAATCGGTGCCCGGATCGAAATTACTCCACCACCCGGTTCCACGCTGCCGGTTCAAACCCAGGAAATGATTGCCGGAGGACGTTATTTGAGTGGCGACGCACCGGAGCGTGTCTTTGCCATGGGAACCAACACGGAGGCGACCATCACGGTCCACTGGCCCGACGGACGCCGAACCCGCCTGGAACATGCCCGAGCCAATCATGAGTATGAACTCGGACCCGACCCGGACCTTCCGAATGCGGCAGGGAATTCAATGGCTTCCGTGTTGTTGAAGGATTTCAGCGCGATGCTCGCGCACACCCACCTCCAGGAGGTTACCGATGAATTCACCCGGCAACCCCTGTTACCCCGCCGCATGGGGACCGAGGGACCCGGTGTCACCTGGGCTCGAATCGGTGGTGAAGCCCGCGAATCCCTCGTGATCGGCGCCGGTCGTCAAGGCACCTGGTCGGTTTATCATTTCGATACCAGCGGGAAAATCAGCTCTCAGACCCACTTACCCGCCACCGCTGCACAAACAACGGTGCTTCCGTGGGACGCCGGACTGCTGATGGGCGCGTCCACCTACCTCGAGGCTTCCACCTCCGGTTCCTCCCTTTCCACCTGGCCGGGGGATGGCCCATCCCTTGCCTCAGGAGAGACGGCGATCGGAGCCCTCGCGGCAGCAGATGTCGACGGTAGTGGGACGATCGCCGCATTTGTTGGTGGACGCGTCCTGCCAGGTCACTGGCCTGCGCCAGCCACTTCCCGTCTCGTAAAAGTGAAGGAGGGTCATTTCGAAGACGTCCAGGTTTTTCAGAATCTTGGCCTCGTTCAAGCAGCGGTCTTCACCGATTGGGATCAGGACGGTCATCCCGACCTTGCCGTCGCTTGTGAATGGGGACCCCTCCAACTTTTTCACAATGAAAAGGGGCGACTTGTCCCCTGGGATTCCCCGATTGAAATCGATGGACAGCCACATCCGTTGAGTTCGATCAAAGGGTGGTGGACTTCGATCCAGGCCGGAGATTTCGATGGCGACGGGAGACCTGATTTGGTGGCGGGCAATTGGGGTGAGAACGAATACCATGCCTTGTTTGGCGACCGTCGGGCGGTCTTTTACGGGAACCTTTTCGGTAACAATTCCGAGGATATTCTGGAGGCGTACGCCCCGGAACGTCTGGGTTCAGCCTCATCCGGCCCGTTGTCGCCGTCTGACTATTTGCCGGTGCATGGTTTTTCCGTCCTGGGACAGTCGTTGATCCCCCTTCGGGACCGGTTTCCCACTCATCATGCCTTTGCTTCAGCAACGCTGGCAGATCTGTTGGGACCCACTCACCTGACGGCGGCACGGGTGGAGGCAAACTGGTTTTCTTCGGTCGTTTTGCTCAACCGGGGAGACCACTTTGTTCTTCGGCGTCTCCCGGAAATGGCCCAATGGTCGCCCATCTGGGGAATCGTTGTGGCTGACTGGGACGGGGATGGGCACGAGGACCTTTTTGTCTCCCAGAACTTTTTCGGTCAAAACCTGGGCACCACTCGGAATGACGCTGGCCGGGGTCTCCTCCTGCGAGGAGACGGGATGGGCGGATTCACCCCGCTGAGTTCGTCCGCCAGTGGAATAGAAATCGACGGCGAGGGACGCGGTGCGGCCACTGCTGATTTTGATGGAGACGGGCGACCCGATCTGGCGGTCGCCCAATTTCGCGGTGCGACCCGCCTTTTTCGCAATGCCACGGGGAAGCCGGGATTGCGGGTCCGCCTCGAAGGCACCCCGGGAAATCCACTGGCCGCTGGCGCTTCCATTCGAGTCATGCAGGGCGGAAAGGCGGGCCCGTTGCGGGAAGTGCGACTGGGTGGAGGCCACTGGTCCTGCGACGCCACCACCTCCGTTCTGGCCCGCCCTTCGGATGGACCCTCCGAATTGCAAATCCTCTGGCCCGGTGGTGCGAGGACAACGACCCAGGTCAGTTCGTCGGAGTCAGGGGTTTTGATCCGTCAGGACGGGACCTCCTCAACTCTTCCTTAAACGGCACCCAACGAGAAAGCCGTTTCACTTTTGGGAGGCGACGGCTTCGTGGAAACGCCGTGTCAGACTTACGGACGAAGATGCCGGAGCGTTTCGAAGTCTGCGTCGCTTGCAGCCGGATCGAAGTCGATGGCCTTTTCCAATTCCAGCAATTGTTTGTGACGGGCTTCGAGGCGGGACCTCAAGCCGATTTTCGGTGAGACGACATAGATTCCCACAACGTGAATGCGGTCCGATATCTTGAGGCGTCCGGGGTGCCATTGGTTGGTGACGTCATGAACTCCATCGGCGTCAAGGCGGAAGACCTCCACGGGGTGAGAAAGGGAGGCCGGCAACTGAAAGTCAACGGACCCATTCCGTTCAGAAAACGTGAATATCTTCTCCTGTCGATCTGGAATGTAGGCGAGGTCGATGGCGAAGAAAACGCCGCCGTTGGGACCGATGATCGAGGCCAGGTCCCAGGAGGGGCTGCCGCCTTCCCGTTCGCGCCGGTATTCAAAGGCATCGCCTTCCAGGAACAGATCCTCCAACAGGCGAATCTCGCGATCAACCCGCGTCACGGGATCGATGAGATCGCGAAACTTGATCAAGGAACCCAGGCTCAGGTTGAACCAGTACAAGGAGGTGATGCGGCTGCTCAAGGCGTGATACGCCTGAGAGCGCAACTCATCCGCAGTGGGCGAGGTCCGGACTCTTCCTCCCTGCCGATCCCAGCCATCGTGGGGCCCCTGAGACCAGACGGCGATGGGCCGGGGACGGTTCAGGTCGCGCAAACTTCGGGTCATGTCGCCGATGGTCTCGAGAGGAGCCCCCCAACGGAGACGCTCCCCACCCCATCTGTCGTAAAGTCCCCATGCGTCGGGCGCTGGAGCCGTCACCCGGTACGCGTCGAAATGCGGGTAGTCCGCAAGCCCGGCATAGTAGCGCCACACGCGTTCCTCGCTGTGAGTGACGGTGGTGGGCAACCGGGTGGGGGCGTAAGGGGCCAGTTTCTCAAACACCTCCTGCGGGGGCACGGGGCGCCCTCCGCCGTATTGCGGTTCCCCAAGGAATTCCACAGCGTGAATCCGCGGCAGCATCGCATCCGTGTCGTAATGGTCGAAGGGGGCGAGGCGGTTCATGTATTTGAGCGGGTACCGATCAAAGAGCGGTGTGTCGGTGTAGCCGGGCACATCCTGGTGCATGCCCAGATTGATGTGCAGGCGGCGAAGGAGTTTTAAATAGGGTTCCGCCGTGAGGGTGTTGCTGGAGCCGAGGGCCGATGCCACCCAGCCTCCTCCCAGGTCAAAAACCTCCCGCTTGATGCGCAGGTAAGCCCACAGCGAGCGCGTGCCTCCATCAGCCCCGACAACCCGAACCTCCACGCCGGCATAGCCCAACGGCAGAGGTGCGGAGTCGAGGAGGAATCCCCCCTTTTCGCCGTCCGGGATGACTGCAGTCGCGGGGAAAAACGAAAGATTGGTCTGCCAGGTTTGAGCAATGAGGTCCCGGAAATCGGTCGGACGCCGGGGCAGCCAGAGTCGGCACCCGGCCAGGAAGAGCGGTTGACCCGTTTCGTTTTGGACGTGAACCACCATTTGCGTCGGAAGTGGAGATTCACCCGAGCCGAGGAAGGTGACTGCGGATAGCCAGGCCCGGGGCCGTTCGATGGCAAATTCCATTGTTTTTGCCTCGGTACCCCCACCGATTTGAAGACGATGCGTGGTGTCGACCCCCCAGTTGGTTCCCCGGGAGTTGAGGCTCCAAACGGTCAGGGCATCGGGCGCCAGAACCAAGGGTGTATCCTTTCGAGCTGGAGGTGTGTCGTGCCACGCCCAATCCCCATGGAGCAGGAGCTCCGATGGGGTCCGCTGGTCGAAGGACAAAGGGGTTTCTGGTCCGAGATTCACGGGAACGGCGGTCTCGTTGCGGAGAAACAATTCGATTCGAGCGCCGAGCTGGGGGTCTGGAGGCCGCCGGTACCGCATATTGGGGGATTGAGCGTGCGGCGTGACCGACAGGCCGGCGAGCTCCAGGGCGAGCGCTTCGGTCGAGGCAAAAACCCCGGTGAATAGAACGAGCAGGATCAGCCGAAGAAAGGAATCAGGAATGGTTCGGCACCTCATGCGTAGCGCAGTAGCTACCCGGTTTCGTGTTTTTGAACAGCACATTTCCACCACCCCGGCGCGAGCGGATTCTCCGAGGGTCACGACGGTTTGGTGAGACAAAAAAACCGGACAGCGACAAAACCCTATTTACTCCATTGACTTGGTCGACATAAATCTGTTTCGTCGTGAGTATTGCGAACGGCTGCTGGTGCAGTCGACGAAACATCACGTCCATGACTGTCCCGCGCGCTGAACGCCCCATCGACCGGCACGTCGCGGCCCTCCTGACCTCCTACGAGAGCGCGGGGGGGCTCAATAACAGCGACGCCCACAACCTTCCCTCCAAACGCGCTGTGGGACAGATTTGCGAGGATTTGCTCCAGCTTCTGTTTCCCGGTTTTCACGACGACGATGCCGTCCAGCAAGCATCCCTCCTGGAACTGACGCATCTGCGAATGGACCGGGTGGTTGCCCGCCTCACCGAGCAGGTGCGGCGGGGTGTGCGGGTGGGCAACCCGAAGAAGCCAACGGGGCGAACACCGCCGATCATGGAAAAGTTTTGTGAATCAATCCCGGGGGTCCGCAATCTCCTGCGCACGGATGTCGAGGCGGCCTTTGACGGCGACCCGGCGGCCATTTTTCGGGACGAAATCATACTGTCCTACCCGTTCATCGAGGCCATTGCCATCCAGCGTCTGGCGCACCAACTCCATCGATTGGGAGCGCCGATCATCCCGCGAATGATGACGGAATGGGCCCACGGGCGCACGGGAATCGACATTCATCCGGGTGCCACGATCGGATCCCACTTCTTCATCGACCATGGCACGGGTGTGGTGATCGGGGAGACGTGTCGCATCGGCAATCATGTGAAGCTTTATCACGGCGTGACTCTTGGTGCGCGGAGCTTCGCCAAGGATGGCGGCGGACGAATCACCAAGGGCGGCAAACGGCATCCGGAGGTCGAGGACCATGTGACGATTTATCCGAATTCGACGATTCTCGGGGGGGAAACAAAAATCGGGGCCTATTCGACCATTGGTGCGAATGTCTTTTTGATGCAGAGCATTCCCCCTCATTCACTGGTCATCTACGAGGAAAAGCAGCTCAACATCCTGGATAAGAACGCACGAAAATCCCCCGACGCACCCGAGTGGTCCATCTGAGTCCCTGACGGATGTCTCTGGCAACGTTGCGGGACGGGGCGGCAAGCCGCGATGGAGTCTGAACCTTTTCAATTCATGCCTGCAACTTATTGGCCCTGGTGGCTGGGCGGTGCCGCGCTGGCGTCCGTCGCACTCCTGTTTCCACTGCTCAACGGAGAGACCCTCGGGGTATCCGGAGCGCTTTCGCAGTTGTTCACCTGGCCTTGGAAAAAGTCTGTTTCCGGGGAGGCCGGGCCAGCGACGAAGGGCTGCGGAGATGGTTCTGTTCGTCCGCCCTCCGAAGAATCCGAAGCTGCCTCACGCGCGGATTGGATTGGGAACCTGGCCTTCCTTCTGGCGATTGCGGTGGGAGGGGCCATCGGCGGGAAGGTGGGTGGTGTGCCGTGGGGACAAACGGCACTGTCGCCTGAGTTCCATCGACTCTTTGGACGGGGTGCCCTCGCCCTTGCAGTTCTGTTTGGCGGTGGGATTCTTGTGGGATTTGGAACACGCTGGTCGGGTGGATGCACGTCGGGGCACGGACTGAGCGGCTGCGGACGTTTGCAACCGGCAAGCCTCGCAGCGACCGCGGTCTTTTTCGGTATCGCCATCATCTTCTCCTTTCTGCTGGAAAGAATTCTTTCATGAAAGCGCGATGGCCCAGAACCATTCTCCCGGGACTCCTGCTGGGGTTTACCGTCTCGAGTCTTGGATTCGCCGACTATAACGAGCTTCACCGGATGCTTCTTTTCCGGGACTTCCGGCTGTTGCTCGCCTTTGCATTTGCGGTCGGCCTATGTGTCCCGCTTTTCGCCGTCCTGCGCTCCCGACTGAACCTGGGGTCCGTGCGGTTTCGCCCGGGAACAATTCCTGGAGCCGTCCTTTTTGGCATGGGTTGGGCGCTCACCGGCGCGTGTCCGGGCGTGGCAATCATCCAGATCGGCCAGGGCCTCTGGCCCGCTTGGGCCAGCTTTGGAGGGATCCTGACGGGCGTCTGGCTCCACGACCGCTTCGTGAAGCGACCCCCCGCTTCAACTGGCGGGTGTTGATGCGTTCTGGTCCGTGGCCGGCATGGTACCGCAAGGAATGGAGATTTGATTGAGGCAACGCTAGGAAACGAACAACGCCTGCGAGGCGAGGCCCCGCAGAGCACCATCAAGGTCGCCCTCGATTTGACGCCAGGCTGCATCGTGTTCGTCGCCGGATCGACGAACGTTTTCCCTTAAATCTTCCAGGATTTCCTGCCGTGTTCGGAGACCGTCACACCCGATCAAGAGTTGGCGGGTCCATCGTTCGGCGATACGCGTTTCCCGTTGGTCTGCGTTGGGAAGCAAATCACCTGTCGCCGCCCGGACCCGGGCTGGAGCGAACGCACAGGGACGCTCCCCGGGCAGCAACGTGAACGGCGGAGCAAGGGTATGCCAAGTCACCAACCGTGCTGCCGCAATATCCAAGAGGAAACGCAACAATTGCGATCGAAGGCCTGGGGTATTCAGATGGGCCTGCCCTGAGGAGGTTAGTAATTCTTCGGTTCGCTTGATCAAATCGGTAAACGGCACCCGATCGGGTGCCGATTGGGTCAGGAGATGAAGGGCGATTTTTCCGGGAAGGAAATCCGATTCAAGGGTGGGCCCGTTGGCCAATTTGAACTGCCCGACACCCGGCTCAAAGATGGGGCCTGAACATTCCATGTTGGCCCAGCCACTGGAGAACCATCCCTGAGAGAGTCGCTCCGTATCCGCCTCGGGAAGAATGGGTCTCCCTGCGTGTGTCAGGACGGTCTGCCGGAACCGCCGCGGTACCAGAAAATCGATGTATTGTTCCCGTTCCTGCCGATCGGCAGCGGCTGCGGTCAGCGTGGAAGCAACCGTTTCCGGCATTGTTTTCAACAAATGCTCTCCAAGGTCCGCGTCGGCGACAAACGCAAGCTGATGCCTGGAGGCCATGGCCATGAATTCATGGAAATAGAAGGCTTGATGGTCGGGGCCGAGTTCGTCGTGCCAAAGCACCCGGGGTTCCTTGTCGACCGTCAACTTGAACTCCGTCCGCAGGGCCATCCCATCGGGTTGACGATGGCAAATCGCCCCGGAAAGAAAGGTGGCAAACGCCCGCGCCTCCTCCAGGCGCTCTGCGGGATCGACGATGTCCCGGATGTGCCAGAGCAGCACATCGCGGGTGGGTTGATGAAGACTCCAGCCCGGCAGGGCGTTGTAACTGACAAACGCAAAGCCCGTCGGGGCAAGTGAGCGGCGGCAGAAGTCCAACAGGGCTTCGCGAACCGTTGAGGGCACCCACGAGAACACACCATGGCAGAGAATGTAGTCAAAACACCCGGACTCGACGGTTGAATCCCCAACTCCGCCGCACCGGAATTCGACATTGGTGAGCGCACAATCCCGAGCATACTTCTGCGCCCTTTCAACGGCAGTAGCGGCGGTATCGATTCCGAAAAACTGACTTTCGGGGAAGGCGGCCGCCAACGGCACCAGGTGGGCACCATCGCCACACCCAATTTCAAGGACCCTGCATTGGGAGACATCCGCACCGTCGAGGCCAAAGAGTCGTCCGAGCGACGCCATTCGGTCCGGATGCACCTGAGGCTGCGGGTGCGACGGATACGGGACATAATCGTATGGAGACTGCCGGAAGGCCATGCCTCAACGGTAATGTCGGGCGGCAGAGCCCCCAATCCGATTCTACTCCGAACGACAGATACGGCTTGACCCTGAAAGGCTTCGCAATGAGCTTGTTGAAGTGAAACTCCGATTTTCCCAGCTGCTCAGAACTGCACCCCTGGCGATCGGTGCCGCCCAGTCGTTGAAGGTGGAAGCGGCCCAGCAGATTTTTCTCGCCCTCGATGGGATCACCGGCGAGGCCACGGATGCCGGTCATAAGGGCCTGGTCGCCATCAATTCTTTCTCATTGGGTTTGTCGAACTCGGGCACGGCGGGCGGAGGCACGGGTGGAGGAAAAGTCAGCTTTCAGGACATGGCGACGACGGCGATTCTTTCGTCGGCATCGCCGGCGTTGAGCTACTATTGTGCCTCCGGAAAGCACATTCCGACGGCAACCCTGACGGTGCAAAATACCGACCTTGTGTCCGGCAAATCCGCCACCTTTTATACGATTGTCCTGACAGATGTCTTGGTGACGTCCGTCTCGACCGGAGGCTCCGATTCCAAGCCGGGCGAGAGTTACTCGATGAATTATGGCCAGATTTCGTGGACCTATGTTCCTACGAATTCCAAGGGTGCCCCGGGAACCCCGATTACGACGACGTGGAATGTGACTGAAAACCATCCCTGATCGTTGATTCCCCGGACACTCATTTCCAAAGGGTCGGAAGAGGCCCTGCGGTCCATCATGTTCTCAAGAATTGCCCGAGCTTTTTGGTTTTTGATCGGTCTCGGGATTGCCATGGCGGGAGCTATCGCCCAGAGCGATCAAGTCTTCGTCAAGATGGATGGAATCGATGGGGACTCCACCGATATCCTCCATCCGCGCTGGATGGAGGCCTTTTCGTTTTCGATGGGGTTAAGTCATCCTGCCGTTGTTCGTGGCGGCACCAACGGTTCGGATGGCCGTGCCATCGCCGGACAATGCTGGTTTATAAAACGGGTGGACCGTTCGTCGCCGCTTCTGAACCATAAAGCGGCTGCCATCACGCGATTTGGCAAGGTCCAACTGGAATTCATGCTGGCGCCGGGCGAGGTACAAGCTCCGCCCGGAACGCCGCCCAGTAACCTGAAAGAGCTCCGCACCGCCTGCCGAATTTCTTTGACCGATGTCGTCATCTCTTCGATCCGCATCATGGGAGACGCAAACTCGTTGACCGAGGAGGTCAGCTTGAGCTTCGGGGAAATGTCCTATTCGGTGCCGATTTTGAGAACAGCCACGGCACAGATCCAAAGTGAACTCTTTGAGTGGAATTTTGATTCGGAAACTGGGGGCTTGGGAACGACGACAGACGGCCCGTTGGTGGTCGGAGTTTATCGTTCGGTCGACGGCCAGATGGTGCTGCAATGGAATGCCAAAGCCGGACAGTCCTTTGATGTCCTTGTCAGCCCCACCGTCCAGGGGACCTATGCACCACTGCTGAACATCAACGCCACGAACAATGGTCCATTGGAAGTTCAAGTGAACGTCTCTGGAGCCATGCAGTTTTTCCTGCTGGTGCGGCGGCCTTGATGCCTCCCTTCCAGCGATGGGCTTCATCTAACGCTTGCTGATTTCTTCTGGCACTGGTCGCCCGCCCATAGATGAAAAATCGGCAGACCGTGAATGTCGGCAGCAAATGGGATGCGGTCGGTACCGGTGTAGAGAATCACACCTCGCAGCCAGCGATTGCCTACGGCTTCCTTCAGTGCTTGCAAACCTCGGACGTCCGTTCCGCCCAGGGTGGCCCCGGCCTTGACCTCGATGCCGACCACTCGCCCGGCACGGTCTTCCAGAACAATATCGACTTCCCGTCCACCGGCGGTGCGCCAATGGAAAAAACCGGGTTGAGTTTTGCTCCATGCGGACTGCTTTCGTAATTCCATCAAAATGAAATTCTCAAACACACCGCCCACCGGTGTCCCATCAAGGCTCAATCGGTCGGAGTTCAGCCCCAGAAGGTGAGCCAGCAACCCGGTGTCATTCAGGTAGACTTTGGGAGTCTGAATGAGCCTCTGCCCCAGATTCCCCGACCACGGTTGAAGAACCTGAATGATGAAGGTGGCTTCCAAAATGGAAAAGTAACGCTTCAGTGTCGTCTGAGGGATGGCCATCGACCGGGAGACGTCGGCAAAGTTGAGCAGTCCCCCCACCCTGGTCGCCAGGACCGAAAGCAGTCGGGGCACAGCTGACAGGTCGGCGATGTTGGAGATATCACGGACATCGCGTTGGAGGATGGTGGATAGGTAGGAACGGAACCACGCCGCTTGGCGGGCCACTGCATCCCGAGCGACAACCGGAGGATAGCCGCCTGTGAGGATGGCCTTCCATAGGGCATCACGTGGAACGACTTCGGGTGTGGCGGACGTCCAGTCGGTTTCATCGGCAAACAAGGCCTCGACAAAGCCCTCGCGGACGCCCCGGATCTCACCTTGCGACAGGGGCGACAGGGTGAGCAGTTCCATTCGTCCGGCCAGTGACTCGGACAATTGGGGCAGGAGGAGCACATTGGCCGAGCCGGTGAGCAGGTAACGTCCCGGTTGCCGGCGGCGGTCGATGGACGCCTTGATGACCGGGAAGAGTTCCGGAACGTGCTGGACTTCGTCGAGGGTGACTGCAGAAGAGAGACCGGCAACGAAGCCTTGAGGATCGCGGCGAGCAGCGGCAAGGATGCCGGGATCGTCAAAGGTCAGGTACTGGCGTCGGACGCCCGTGGCTTCAATCGATTGGACCAGGGTACTCTTGCCGCATTGCCGGGAACCATTGACTAAAACGGCCGGGGTATCCTCAAGAGCCAGGAGGAGATTTTCGGTAAGATGACGGCGAAACATCCAACACACTCCTAACTTATTTCGGCTGATTATCAACCAAAGACCGGTGTATAAAACACCATTTTATGGCTGATTATCAGCTATTTTGTGGATGATTATCATCCATATTTTTGAGAGCCATCTCAACATAAATACCTGAATGACAGATTTTTGCGAAGGAGATTTTGACCTGCTCGCTAAGCACGAACTTGCCCTGTCCCCACTCCGATCCACTTGTAGGAACAGAGTTCCTCCAGGCCCATGGGCCCGCGAGCATGCAGTTTGTCGGTGCTGATGCCGATTTCGGCACCCATTCCGAATTCACCGCCATCCGTGAACCGGGTGCTGACATTCCAATAGACCGCAGCCGAGTCGACCTCGGCCAGGAAGCGGCGGGCCACCTGCGCATCACCCGTCACGATGGCGTCGCTATGGGCCGAACCGTGGCGACGAATGTGAGCCATGGCATGGGGCAAATCCTCCACAACCCGCACATTGAGGATGTAGTCGTTGTATTCGTTGTCGTAGTCGGAATCCGTGGCCGGCACCAGGGATGCAGGATAGGCGACCGCCGGATCTGAAAGAAGGGCCAGGGCGGCGGGATCCGCCCGCAGCTCCACGTTTTTGGAGGCCAACCGGGCCGCCATTTTCGGAAGAAACACATCGGCCACATCGCGATCCACCAGCACGGTCTCCGCGGCGTTGCAGGTGGACGGACGTTGCGTCTTGGCATTGTCGAGAATCTCGATCGCCATGTTCAGATCGGCACCCGCATGAACGTAGATATGGCAAACACCTTTGAAGTGCTTGATCACCGGCACCTTGGAAGCCTCGGTGACCGCCCGGATCAACCCCTCTCCACCGCGCGGCATGCAGAGATCGACATACTGCGTCAGGCTCAGCAGGGCGGGAATGGCTGCCCGGTCGGGGGTGGGAACCACCTGAATGGCGGCATCCGGAAACCGCTCACCGAGGGTGCGTCGTCCGGCCTCGACCATGGTTCGGGCAATCCAACGATTGGAGTTCAAGGCCTCCTTGCCTCCCCGCAAAATGGTGGCGTTGCCCGACTTCAAGCAGAGGCTCGCGGCATCCGCCGTCACATTGGGGCGCGATTCATAGATGATCACGATGACGCCGAGAGGCACCGTGATCTTTTGCAGGCGCAATCCGTTGGGTCGCGTCCGATCATCGAGAATTCGTCCAACGGGGTCGGGTAACGCCGCCACGTCGCGCAATCCCTGGGCCATGGCACGGATGCGCTTCGGGTCGAGGGCCAATCGGTCCATCATGGCCTTGGTGAGTCCCAGGGATTCACCGACCTGGAGGTCTTCGCGATTCGCCGCCTGCAGCGGTTCGATCCCCGCTTCGAGGGCGTCGGCCATTGCCAGCAGCGCCGCGTTTTTTTCGGCTGTGGCCAGTTGGGCAAGGGCGTGCGAAGCCTCCCGGGACCGCCGCGCCAACTGCTCCATCTCTTCCGCCAGATTCATCCGGGGACGCTCTCAGAGAAGTGGGAGAAGGCCAAATCGAATTCGAGGGTTGTCTCGGGCGAGAGGCGCCGAAGGAAACAACGACAGCGGCCCCCTCCAAAGGGGACCGCCGCCGGTTTTAGATTGCCTGGTTTGAGATCACCCGATTGCGGGGGATCGATGTGGAGCAACAATAGCCGAGGCTACTCGCGATCGCCGCGCCAGCCGCCACGACGGTCATCACGCCAGCCGCCGCGGTCGCCACCACCGCCACCGCCACCGCCACCGCCACCGCGATAGTCACCACCGCCGCCGCCGCCACGGTAATCGCCGCCGCCGCCGCCTCCACCGCCGCGATAGCCGCCGCCACCACCACCTCCGCCTCCGCCTCCGAAGGAGCGTTCACGACGGAAACCGCCGCCGCCACCGCCACCGGGAGGTCGTTCTTCGCGGGGTCGCGCGATATTGACGGTCAAGGGACGCCCACTGAAGTCCTTGCCGTTAAACAATTCCACCGCCCGCTGAGCTTCCTCGGGGGTGCTGAATTCAACGAATGCAAAGCCCCTTGATCGTCCGGTGACCCGGTCCATCATGAGGTTGACGTTGGTGACCACGCCTGCGGAACTGAAGAAGTCCTGGAGATCACGATCCTGTGCCTGAAAGGGCAAATTGCCCACATAGAGCCTCGTCTGGGCTTCCATAACCTACTGAATAACCTACGAATCACCCAACCGGCGATGAAGGGAACCCGCACTCGCAGGTTGCAGGATGCTCAAGCTGAACCAGCCATAAACAGTCCCGTCTCAACGACACCGACCCACTGCCGCGTTAAGCCGACACCAGAGCGTGCCAGAAAGCATGGTGGGAAAGTCAATGTTAGAATAATGACGGTTGAGTGCCAATCGGAGGGTGCCCTCGTTGGCGGGCCCGGGTCGAGCGGGCGGAATTCCCCTCCCCTTTTTGCTGCGAAGGCTCAGACTCCGGTTCATAGTGTTCCCTCGATGAAGTTGTCATCCCACGTGCCGGTAGAAACCACCGATCCGGTCAATGCTCAGATACTCGCAGTTTCCGAGGACCAGTTGTCCGGATTTCAGCCCGACCCCTTGGGAGAAATCGCACGCCAGACGGGCTTGCCCGTTGCAGTGGTGATCGAACGGATCCGGGCGATGCTGGAAGCCGGCATCATCCGTCGTGTGCGGCAAACCCTGCTGGCGACCAACCTGGCCGATGGAGCCCTGTGTGCCTGGCAGGTCCCCCTTGAAAAGACCGAAGCCGCTTTTGATTTTCTCTTTCAGAAGGACCCGATTAGCGGCCACGTGGTGATTCGCTCGACGGACACCGCCACCGCCGGTTCAAATTACCGGCTCTGGACAACGCTCAAGGTCCCGCAGGGCTACTCCCTGGCCCGGCACGCCGCACATCTGGCGAAGCGAATCGGGGCCGAGCATTTTCGGTTGATGCCCGCCCAAAGACTTTTCGCCCTCGGGGTTGGCCACGTCCGGCGACGTGGCATGGAACCGGGAAGCCGGGCCGACGAACTCGCGGAGGCAGTCGAGGTTCGGGTGGCCCAATTGGATGAACTGGAATGGCGGGTATTGACCGCCTTGAAACGGGAATTCGCACCGGAGGAACTCAAGTCGGACCTCTGGACCGATCGGGCGGCGGAAGCGGGTGTGACACTGGACGAGTTTCAGCGAATTGCGTCCTCCCTGGACCAACGGGGCATCATCGGCCGGTTCAGCACCTTCCTGGAGCACGTCAAAACCCTGAGCAGCGGCGAACGCGTGACCCGGTTCAACGCCCTGTTCCATTGGGCGGTCCCGCCAGGACGGGAAATTGACGCCGGACGCGAGGTCGGACGCCATCACATCATGACCCACGCTTATTGGCGTGAAGGCGGGCCGGAATTCCATGACGTCAATGTCATGGGAGTGGCACACGGGACCGACAAAGAGCTGGTCCTGGCGCACAAGGCGGCCATCGACCGCCATCTGGCGGAGGCCGGCATCGAGGTCCGCTATACGAACGTTTTCTGGGGAGGAAAAAGCGAAATCAAGCCCAGCGAAATCTCCCCACTGGCCTACGCGGATTGGTGCCGATCGGAAGGCATCGATCCAGAATCGATGCGGGACTAGCCGGACATCGGACACCTCATGGCCGCAGGAACACCCAAACCGTCCGGCCGCGGCACGCTTCTCGGCGGGACCGCCCGGGGCCTGATTTCGGCCACGGAGATGGTCGAGCGGTTGGTGGCGTTCACACTGATCACCGTGGGAACGGCGTTCACCAAGAGTCATCAGGCCCGGGGGGTGATCCGTCCCTTGATCCAGGAGCAGGTTTTTCGTGCAGGGGTGCGATTGATCCCCATGGTTTGCTTTTTGGGTCTGTCTCTGGGGGTTTTGATTGTTGGCCAGACCGAGGCCCTGCTTCAGGAGGTGGGTGCCAACCAATACACCGGGGCGTTATTGGTTACGGTCATCATCCGGGAACTGGCCCCTCTCGTTTCGGGCCTGGTGGTATTTGCCCGGGTGGGCACGGCCAGTGTGATTGAATTGGGAACAGCCCGTGCCTTGGGTGAAATGGAGGCGCTGGAGGCGCTGGGTATCGATCCCATTCACTACCTCGTCGTCCCCCGGGTGATCGGATTCACCGTGGCGGTGATGGGTCTGACCCTTTATTGCATCCTGGCCTCCCTCTTCAGTGGATATGTCTTTGCCTACAGCCGTGGTCTTCCCCTGAATCCGGCCGCATATCTGGAACGGATCGCCGCCGCCCTCTCCTGGGTGGATTTTCCCCTGCTGGCCTTGAAATCCGGGCTGTTCGGTGCCATTACCGCCCTCATCGTCAGCTATCAGGGCCTGGCACGCCCCCTCCGACTGGAGGATATCGGCGACACAACCGCGCGGACGGTCGTCTATTGCCTGGTGGTCTGCCTGATCGTCGACGCCGGGTTCATCCCTCTCTATCTGATTCTGTGAACCCGCCCATTGTGCTCCAGTTCGAGGCGGTGTCTGTGGCGTCGCCGATCGAGGGCTCTCCCTCCGTGAACGGCATCGATTGGCAGGTCCGTGAGGGTGAATGCTGGGTGATCGGCGGGCTTCAGGGGAGTGGAAAGTCGGCGGTTGTTGAAGCCGCTGCCGGCCTGCGATCGACCCCGAGTGGCTGCGTGAAGCTTTTTGGGATCGACCCGGCTGCTTTGACAGGTGCAGAGGCCCAGAGGCTCCGGCGACGGGTGGGACTCGTTTTTGAGGGGTCCGGGCGACTCTTCGGAAGTTTGAGCGTTCTCGACAACCTGACACTTCCCCTCCGGTATCATGAAGACCTGTCACCCGGGGAGGCGGTCGAACGCATCGTGCCGCTTTTGGAGGCATTTGACCTTCAGCCCGTCGCGGAATTGCTTCCCCGGCAACTCGGATATGGCCTTTCCAAGCGGGTCGCACTCGCCCGTGCCCTGGTCCTGCGCCCGGAGATTTTGCTGGCAGACGACCCGCTGGGAGGACTGGACGCCGCGCAGGCACGAACTCTGCGCCGCCTCTTGATCCAGCTGAATCGCGGACACCCATGGCTGGGCGATCGTCCGGTCACTCTGGTGCTCACCGCCGAAGAGTTGCGACCCTTTCTCAATCTTGCCGGACATTTTGCCCTCGTCGAGAATCGGCGTTGGACCCCCATCGGCACTCGCGATGAGCTGCTGGAATGCCGCACGGCAGGAGTGATGGAACTCCTCGCCGATCATTCCGAACACCCGTCCGCCTGAGCCACTTTTCACAGTCCTCCCCACATGCACGATCTCACTCCCCAAATTCGCACCCGACTCCGGCGCGTGGAATGGCT
>CAIPFS010000124.1 GCA_903864375.1 uncultured Verrucomicrobiota bacterium | reverse complement strand
ACCGGCTTCCACGGGGAGCAGTTCAACTTCCAATTTTTCTCCGGTCGAAACACGATACTGTTTCCCGCCGGTTTCCAATACAGCGTACATAATGTGGGGTCTGGCTGGTGACCTCTCACCCAACCAAGGGGCGGTCATTTAATCAGATGAACGGCAGGTGTCAACGGTGTTCGATGGAAACTTCGGTTGATTAAACTGGCCGGTCGTGTAGTCGTTCTCCACCACATGAAGTTCCTAGCTACCGCCCTCCTTGGGTTGGGCTGTGCCGTGGCGTTGCAAGCGCAGAACGGACAGTCCCCCACCACCGGTGCCCCTGGCACCCATACGACCTCCAGTAATACCCCCAGCATCTTCCCTCCGGAATCCGGCTTTCGGAAGGTGGTCCTGGATGGCCTCGGTGCCCCCGAAGGCCTGGGCTCTGAAGCGGTGGACCGCCCCATGGAAATGGCCATCGCCCCCGACGGACGGGTCTTCTACGTCGAAGGGGCAGGCCTGGTCAAAATGTACAAGCCGGATACCCGCAAAACGACCGTCATTGGCAAGATTCCGGTCTTTTTTAATCGGGCCGGTGGCTTCGAAGACGGATTGCTCGGCATCACCCTCGACCCCCACTTCAGCAAGAATGGCTGGATATATCTCAACCACTCCCTCCCTGAAACCCAGACCGATCCACAGGGGCGCAAGTATGGTTACATCCGCGTCTCCCGGTTTACATTGAAGGGCGATCAACTGGATCTGGCCAGTGAATCGAAGGTCATCGACATCGAGGAACAGCGCGTCACCTGCTGCCACGTTGGCGGGTCACTGACCTTCGACGCCAAGGGCAATCTCTTCATCTCCGTCGGCGACAACACCAATCCGTTTGAGTCCGACGGATATTCCCCGAGTGATGAACGTCCGGAACGTTATCCCTGGGATGCCCAGCGTTCCGCCGCCAACGCCAACGCCCTCACCGGAAAAATTCTGCGTATCACCCCCAAGGCCGACGGTGGATACACCATTCCCAAGGACAACCTCTTCCCGCCCAACACGCCCGGAACGCGTCCGGAAATTTATGTCATGGGCAATCGAAATCCCTTCCGCATCTCTGTCGATCAAAAGACCGGCTACCTCTACTGGGGTGAAGTCGGACCTGACGCCGGAAGCCCGAAAGAAGACCGTGGGCCGGCGGGCTACGACGAATTCAACCAGGCACGCAAGGCTGGCTACTTCGGCTGGCCCTATTTCATTGGCAATAACAAGCCGTATCACCACTGGGACTTTGCCAGGACCAATTCCGGCCCTCTTTGGGACCCTGAACATCCGGTGAATGATTCACCGAACAACACCGGTACCCATACGCTGCCGCCGGCCCAACCGGCCATGCTGTACTACACCTCCGGGCCTTCCTCCAAATGGCCCATCCTCGGTTCGGGCGGTCGTACGGCAATGGGCGGTCCTGTCTATTACTTCGACCCCAACCTGAAGTCGGCCACCAAGCTCCCCAAGGAATTTGATCACACCCTCTTCATCTACGAATGGAGCCGGAACTGGATCATCGCCGCCAAATTGGACAAGAACGATAACATCGAGCACATGGAACGCTTCATGCCCAAGGAAGGCTTCATCCGTCCCATGGATATTGAACTCGGTCCCGACGGCTGCCTTTACGTGACCGAATACGGCACCACCTGGGATTCCAACAAGGACGCCCGTATTGTGCGCGTCGAGTATTCGGGCGCGGTTCCCAGCGCCACCAACTAGCCACGTTCCGGGGGGTGGCATGGGCCACCCCCCGGCGCTCGCTCCCGCATGGCGCCCATCATCCACTGGTTTTGGCGCGATCTGCGCGTCCTGGACAATGCCGCCCTGCACGCGGCCTATTCCCGCAGCCAGACCCTGGTTCCCGTCTTTATTTGGGATGATACCCACCTGGGGTGGCCCCACATGGGGCCGGCGGTCCGAACCTTCCTGTCAGGCTCGCTGGCAGCACTTGAAAAGAATCTCCAGCTGCTGGGACATCGGTTGATCATCCGACAGGGCAATCCTGAGGTGGAACTGGTCCGTCTGGCACGCGAGTGCGGGGCCTCTGCGGTGTTGACCAATCGCGACTACGAGCCGGCGACGGTCGCCCGGGAGCAACGGGTGGCCGAGGCCCTGGCCGCCGATGGGCGGCGCCTGGAGTCGTTCAAGGATTTGGTGATTTGGGAAAGTCGGGAGGTTCTCACCGGTACCGGCAATCCCTACACCATCTACACCCCCTACGCCCGCGCCAGGCGGGCCCGGGCCCGCCAGGCGCCCTGCCCCAAATTGGGAGCTGCAAAATCCGCGATGCCGGACGGTTTGACGTCGGTCCCGCTGTCCTCCCTGACTCCCACCGCACCTGCCGCCGCCGCCCACTACCCGCCGGCCGGAGAGCATGCCGCTCTGGAATCCCTCAAGACTTTTCTGGCATCCGGGGTTTTTCGGTACGACGTCGGGCGTGATTTCCCGGCTGTTGAGGGTGGAACCTCCCAGCTCTCACCCCATTTCCGCGTGGGAACCCTGGGCATCCGGACGGCACTGACACGACTGGAAACCGCCCGGGCGGGCGGAGGTGCCCAAGGAGAAAACGGCTGCCGGATTTGGGAGAACGAGCTGATCTGGCGGGATTTCTACATGCAGGTGCTCGCCAATTTCCCCCATGTGGCCGGGTCCTGTTTTCGCCCGGAATACGACCAGATCCAATGGTCGGGAACAAAAGAGCATTTCGCTGCCTGGTGTGCGGGTCGGACCGGCTATCCCATTGTCGATGCCGCCATGCGCTGCCTGAATGCCACCGGATTCATGCACAACCGGCTTCGGATGATTGTCGCCATGTTTCTCACCAAGGACCTGATGATCTCCTGGCAGCAGGGCGAACGATACTTTTTCGAACACCTCCTGGATGGAGACCTTGCCGCCAATTCCGGCGGATGGCAGTGGAGCGCTGGCACGGGAACGGATGCCGCCCCCTATTTCCGGATTTTTAATCCGGCCTCACAAGGGGCCAAATTTGACCCAGAGGGGGCGTTCATTCGCCGATGGATTCCGGAATTGCGCGATGTTCCGGCCGATCTGATTCAATGTCCCGGGGATAATCCCCTGCTGCTTTCCCGCACCCGGTATCCGTCTCCCATCGTCGATCACGCGGTCCAGCGCGGAAAATGCCTGGCGATGTTCAAAGCCGTCCGGCAATGAGTGACAGGGGGAACGGCCTCACCTGTTTTAAGCGAGGGTGGGCCCGATCGCCGTTAGGGGTGGCGGCGGCTCTTGGTGTGGCGATGGGGATACCCCCGGCAGAAGCCCATCGGACGGATGAGTATCTTCAGGCGACGCTGATCGACATTGAACCGGGGTTCGTCCGACTCGACATCAGTCTGACGCCTGGCGTTGAAACCTTTGCCACGTTCGGTCCCCTCCTGGATAGCAATCACGATGGCGAACTCTCGCGGGAGGAAGCCGCTGCCTACGCCGAGCAGGTCCGGTCAGACCTACAACTCCGGATCGACGGGCAGCCCATCAAACTGCAGCTTCAGGGTCACCAATTTCCAATCCTCCCGGAACTGCGTGACGGTACCGGCTCCATCCATCTGGAGCTGAAGGCTCCGTTGGAGGAGGCCGGTTATCCCAATCAGCAACTGTCCTTCGAAAATCACCATCTGCCCGCAATCAGCGTTTACCTGGTCAATGCCGTGGTCCCGGATTCACCGGAAATCCAAATTGGTCAGCAGCTCCGCAGCACCAACCAAAGTGAATGCAGGATTTCGTATCGGCGAACGTCGCGGCGAATCCAACGTCGCCCGCCCTTCGAATGGACCGGGCCAGTCACCCTGGCCTCCATTGTGGCGATCCTTGTAGGTTGCGTGTTGTGGCGCCGGGCACGGCTCGAAACCGGGAGATGATGGTGTTTCCTTAAACCAAGGGACAGGTCATCTGTCGCTCGAAGGGTAGGTTCGTAGCGAGAGTCTTGCCGGGCCGGTAGCGGTGCGAACTACGCCCACCCTTGGAACGCGGACGTCTCGTCCACACAACGGTCCAAACCGGGCCCACCCCTCAACTTATACCTTGCTTGAACCCGAGAACCACCGATGGGAGGGTTCCAAACGAGAGCTTTTTGCCTTCCCCGGCGACACAAACAAACGCCATTGAAATAAAGTGATTCTCTGAGCCATCTGCGGTTGGACTCTTGCTCACTGCCCTGAGGATTAACCACAGAAGGCTCAGAGAGCTCAGAGAAGGAAGGATTGGGTGATGGGGCCGATGGGCCCGGTCCAGGCCGAAGGCCGTCTGAACCACGCCCGACACTCGATTCAGCCCCAGTGATATCCGGCCTGACCCTGAGCGCCACGGGTCGGGGGTGAGCACAGCCGACGGGAACGTCGGCGGAACAGCGGACGAGAATGTCCACGCTACCTCGCCAGTTCGGGTCACCGCTAAATCCATCGGGTCAAATTGGCCGCCAGCCAGCCCAACAACACGACGACGGCCAACGCCGCCAGAGCGAGCAAGCCCATGCCTCCCCACCAGCTCAAGGGCATGCGCAACGGTGTCCCCGATGCTCCGGCTTCCTTCCGGCGATAAACATGGCGGGCCAGCAGCAGGATGCCGATCCCGGAAATCAGCAGGGCGGGAACGGTCAGGCGGCCGGTGAGTCGGTCCCAAAGGATTTCCTCGACGTAGGCTCCCCCGCGCAAGATGGAAAGAGCCCCCAGTGCACCCCAAACCCATGCGGTGAAGGCCACGGTTCGACGGGTGGTCAGGGCCGACACCGAGAAGCCAATGGCAAAAATGGCGAAGGGAAACGCGAACAACAGGCCGTACAACAGCTCCGGTCGCCGGAACTCCAAACCGCCCAGGCCGCTGTCGAGAAAAAGCCTCAGGAGCACATCCGATAAGTTGGCATCGAGGGAAAACACGGTGACGGCGGTCAGCAGCAGCAGACCGCCGCCGCCCAAAAGGAGACGAGCCAAAAACCGGTGGTCCCGGGTGGCCGGAAGCGTGAAGGTAAATTCCTCGCAGCCATGGATCACATCCGAGCCGCCGAACGCCAGACCGGCGATCAGGGCGTAGACCACCCCCACCACGAGCACCCACAGCGGATGGGCAACCAATGGCAGGAGCCATACGGCGGCCAGCCATCCCCAAATGAAGACCAGCAGGAGGCGGGAATGGGTGAACCATTCGCTCCAGATCAAGCCCGGCCAGTAACGAAGCGCGCGGGGGGAATTGCTTCCGGGCGCGGAATCCGATTCCGGAACCAGGCGAAGGGTGGGTGGGGTGGAGGGGAGCATCCTTCCAGACATTTATTTCAGTTTGGGGACGTTCTGGTCGGTATAGAACTCCCACGGATAATCCAGCGGGGCAGGGGAAGCCGTGGAGACCAGACCGGGCTGGGGGTTCGGATCTCGAAACAGCTTGCGCCGAACCACGCTCCCGTCGGTCTGCGCCCGGAGAAAGCGACCCTCATACTCCATGTAGGTTCGACTGTCGGGGTTTCCCGGCGCAGCAGGAACCCGGACCCCATGCAGTTGGCACACGGCGGTGCCGAAGGGAGGTCCCTGGGCACGAAGTCGATCCCACGCCGACCGGGTCCATCCCAGGGGATGAAGGTAGGAAAAGGGAAGGGTTTCCTTGCGTTCCTGGAGCTCGGTCTGCCACGAACCGCTTTCAGGTTCACCGACCAGGGCGGGTATGCCCGGATCCTGACTTTCGTTGGCGCGATTCCCCCAGGTCAGATCCCGCAGATCTCCGACTCGACCCGTCCCTCGAAGCGCCGGGTCCGAGGGACAAATCAGGAGCGGGCTCAGGTTCGTTCCCATCCGGGCATCGGTTAACCGGCTCAGGGAACGCGGTCGATGACCCGTTTCTTCGGTGTATCGGCTGATGGCCGCAACGATGGCTTGCAGATTACCACTGCAGGTCACCTGCCGTGATGCGGTCCGGGCGCTGGTGATCGTGGATATTCCCAAGGTCATCAGAATCCCAAGTGCCCCAATCAGGGTGAGCAATTCAATCAGCGTGAACCCGCCGGATCGTGCCCTCCTCAAAAATGCCCTCCCTCCGCCCGTTTGGATCCCCTCCCCATGGATTGCACCATTGCCAAACGAGGCCGGCTTGGTTTTAGTTAAAAAATAGGCCAGCCCGGTTTTCGGCACATCGCAGTCCCGCTGGGCGGGCACGACGGTGGTTTGAAAGCGCATCCACACGACTAGGTTTGCTTCCACGCCACGGATAAACCGGGCTGGCCCAAAGGTGAAGCGGGAACCGGCAAGGCGTCGTCCGTCGAATCCCGGAACCAGTCCACAAATAATTCCTCCAGCGTCAGGGGGAACAGGTTGACCCGTACGCCCGGCATGGACCGGACCTCCAGGAGCTGGCTGTCATGGATGACGCGTACCAGCGCGGTCACCACCGGCCCGAGGCGTGTGGTTCGGATCGCGCCAGGGATGGCGAAATCGGGCGGTACTTCCGACCCGGGGAAGACCACCTGCACCCGGCGCATCGTCCGTTGCCACTCCTCGACGCTTCCCTCGGCAATGATCCGACCCCGGTCCATGATGCCCGTCCGGGTGGCGAGTCGTTCCAGGTCTCCCAGCAGGTGGGTCGAGAGCAAGAGGGTGCAACCCTCCACCCGCAGCAGGGCGTCAATCAGGCAGCTGTTCAATTCCCGCCGGGCAATCGGATCAAGGCCGGCTGCAGGCTCATCCAGCAGGAGGACTTCGGGGCGGCTGGCCAGCGCCAGGCACAATGAGGCCAGCCGTTGATTGCCACCGGAGAATTTGTTGACCGCCAGATCCATCGGCAGGTCCCACCGACGCGCATGCTCCCGCATGAGGTCACCGTCCCATTGATCGTAAAAATGTTCCGCATACCGTCCCAACTCCCGGAGTGTCATCCATCCTGGGGCGTGCTGGCCTTGCGAAACATAGACCACCCTCTGGCGCTCCGCCCGGGTGGCATTCCAAAGGTTGCGCCCGAGGATGCGTGTCTCACCACCATCCGGTCGAAGCAGGCCCATCATCAGCTTGAGTGCCGTGGTCTTGCCCGCCCCATTCCGACCAATGAGCCCGTAAACCTCCCCCGCCGGGATGTTCAGATCGAATCCGTTGACCGCCACCGTCTTGAAACGAAAGCTTTTGCTCAACTGATGGCAATGGATGACGGGTTCCATGGCAGGCCACCACCTGAATCACGAGGCGCGGTCCCCCCCGAGGACGGAGAACTTGACTGGAGCATCCTCATCGTTTCGTTCGGGGGACAGGGCACCCAGTTCCTCCCGGACCACCGTGATCACCTTGGGTGACGGGACCTGAAGCTGGGTGGCCTCGACCGCCAGTTGTTTGGCGGACCGACGCAGCGCGTTCTCCTGGTCCACCACGCTGAGAGCCGGTGCCTGCGCTGCGATAAATGCCCCCTTGCCGTGACGCTTCTCGATGATGCCTTCGGCTTCGAGCTCAGAGTAGGCCTTGACCACCGTGGTGGGATTGACAGCCATCGCGTTGGCGAGTTCCCGAATCGACGGAATCTGGTCTCCTGGGCGCAGGGTGCCACCGGCCACGTAGTACTTGATTTGGTCCATGATCTGCCGATAGACGGGCACTCCGGAGCGATCGTCGATTTGCAGGTGCAGCTGGGTGGTCATGGCTGGCAACTCTCTGTCTGTTTGATAACACCCAAACACTTCGTTTGTCAATGGGTGGGCCGGAATTTAGCGAACAATTCGCCGGTTCGTAAACTCGATCCTTGTCCTCGATCCCGGTGCCGGGAATACTCTTTTCCTTTAACCAAAATCTCCCCATGAGTTCCTCCCCACGTGCGAAGCTTTTCTTGATGATGGTGCTCGAATTCTTCATCTGGGGTGCGTGGCTCCCGCTGATTTTCGGTTACCTGCCCAGCCTCGGTTTTACGCCCCTGGAGCAGTCCTTGGTTCTGAATGCCTTTGCCGTCTCGGCCATCATCGGAATGTTTTTCAGCAACGAGTTCGCCGACACCCATTTTTCCGCTGAAAAGTTCCTGGCCTTCAGTCACTTGATCGGTGGGTTGGCCATCCTTTCCCTCGGCTTTGTCCGATCGTTCTGGCCCTTCTTCATCCTGATGTCGGTCCACTGTTTGTTGTATGTGCCGACCATCTCGATCACCAACTCCATCGCCTTCGCCAACATGAAGGACCCGCAGAAGGAGTTTGGCCTGGTGCGAATGGGGGGAACCATCGGCTGGATTCTGGCCGCCTGGCCTTTCACGTTCATTCTGGTCGACTGGAACAAGGTCAATGCCTCCCATCCGGAGGGTTTGGTCAACTGGTTGGGAGCCGTCTTTGGAAGCGGCCTCAGCGGACCGGCATTGAAGGAAGCCACCAAATGGACCTTTGTGGTGGCGGGCGTCGCCTCCCTGATTCTTGCGGCGTTCAGTTTGGTCCTGCCCCACACCCCTCCCAAGAAGCCCACCCCGGGAGCCGACAAAAAGACCGCGTGGTTGACCGCTCTGGGCCTGCTGAAGCATCCGTTCGTTTTGATTCTCTGGCTCGTCACGTTCATCGATTCCTTTGTTCACAACTGCTACTTCAACTGGACCGGCACCTTCCTGGGCAGCGCGGATGTCGGTATTCCGGGTAACTGGATCACGCCGGTCATGAGCATCGGCCAGGTGGCGGAAATCCTCACCATGTTCATCCTCGGCGCCACCTTGAAGCGCCTCGGATGGCGGACCACCATGGTCGTGGGCGTTCTGGGCCATGCGGTCCGTTTCGCGGTCTTTGCCTTCCTTCCCGGCATGCAAGGCCTGATCATCGCGGTCAACATCCTCCACGGAATCTGTTACGCCTTTTTCTTCGCCACCGTTTACATCTTCGTCGATGAGTTCTTCCCGAAGGACGTCCGTTCCAGTGCCCAGGGGTTGTTCAATGTCATGATCCTGGGCGCGGGTGCCCTGGTCGCCAATTTCATCTGCCCCTACCTCATGCAGGAGGTGTTCACCGGTGCCGATAAAAAGATCGATTTTCACTCGCTCTTCCTGATTCCCTGCGGAGCAGCGCTGGCCGCTGCCGTCGCCCTGGCCCTGTTCTTCAACCCACCCGCCCGCAAGCCGGAGGTCACCGGCGCCGCAGCCCCCGCCCATTAAACGGGAGGAAGCCAGTCGCCCAATTGCCTTTCGATCGGGAGAGGCGACGTTCCCCGCAATGGTCAGGGACCAGCCCCGCAGTGGGGGGAGTCCCTCCGTTGGATGTCCCTCCTTCGGAGGGACTTGCGTCCGGAGGGACGCGCTCCTGCAAGTCCCCATCTCGATTTCGACCACCGTCGCCGGCGCTCCACCTTGCCCTACCGATGTGACTCTGCTTCAACAGGTTAAATCCTGATCATCCGAAGGCGGGGAAATGCGGTCATTGGGGAAGCTGGAACACCTGCACCACGTTGTCAGTCAACCTCACTCCCCCGTAGTCGCCCTTCGTTCGATGACGTTTCTTTCAACATGGGTCTTGCATACTGTGCATACAAGGTATAAACAGTAGGTGTGATCGACGCAGTGCCACCACCTCTTCGACTCGGGCCCATCTCGCCCGCTGCCGGTGGACCGCTGTATCAGCAGATTGTCGATGCCCTGAAGAGGGAGGTCGCTGAAGGCCGGCTTCAACCCGGAACTCCGCTTCCGTCGTTTCGCGCCCTCGCCGAGCAGTTGTTGGTCAGCCTGATCACCGTCAAGCGGGCTTACGACGAACTGGAGCGTGAAGGTATCATCCGATGCCATCAGGGACTGGGAACCTTTGT
>CAIPFS010000123.1 GCA_903864375.1 uncultured Verrucomicrobiota bacterium | reverse complement strand
GATCGGCACCGTCAAAAGCTCTATCCATGAAATTCCAGTGGTTTGTTCTCCATGTCCTGGCCGGCCAGGAACAGAAGGTCCGTGATTCGTTGCTAAAACGGGTCAAGACCGACGAAATGGAGCCGTATGTCCGCGAGGTGCTCCTCCCCATGGAAAAAGTCGTGGAAGTGCGCGGCGGCAAGAAGATGGTGACCAACCGGAAATTGCATCCGGGTTATGTCTACATCGACATGGCCCTGCTGGACGAACACAACCGCCCCATGGAACGGCCCTGGTACTTCATCAAGGATATCCAGGGAGTCATCGGCTTCATCGGCGGCGAACGTCCCACCGAGGTCTCGCCCGACGAGATTCAAGTCATCAAAGACCAGGTCATGGACAGTGAGGATGCCGAGCGTCCCAAGGTCAGCTTTGACATCGGTGAGACCGTCAAGATCAACGACGGACCGTTCCTCAATTTCAGCGGCATGATCGAGGAGATCGAGCCCGACAGGGGCAAGCTGAAGGTGACGGTCGATATTTTTGGTCGCAAAACCCCCGTTGAGTTGGAATACTGGCAGGTCGAAAAGGCGTGATCCGGGTCCTGCACACTTCCAATAAGCCAATTCCGTTTTAGCCCAATCCGCTTCATTCACTCTCGTTATGGCAAAAAAAGTAACCGGCATGGTCAAGCTCCAGATTTCCGCTGGCCAAGCCAACCCGGCACCGCCGGTCGGTCCCGCCCTCGGTTCCCAGGGCATTAACATCATGGCGTTCTGCAAGGAATTCAACGCCGCCACCAAGGACAAGGCCGGTCTCGTCATCCCGGTCGTGATCACGATTTATCAGGATAAATCGTTCACCTTCATCCTCAAGTCGCCTCCGGCTTCGGTCCTTCTCAAGAAGGCCGCTGGCATCGCCTCCGGATCGAAGGTCCCCCACAAGGAAAAGGTGGGCAAGGTCACCCGTAAACAGGTCCTTGAGATCGTCAAGATCAAGCTTCCCGACATGAATGCCTCCAATGAAGAGGCGGCCTTCCGCACGGTGTGCGGTACCGCCCGCAACATGGGCATCGACATCGTCGGTTGATCCAGACGTTCCCCCGGATTCCGGGCTACATCGGGAGTTCCCTTTTTCGTCCCACTGAATTGAGGCGTCACCAAGACGGGTGACGCCTCCTTTGTCGTTGGTCGGGACCCATGACCGGCATTAACGGATTCGCCTCGGACTTGGAAACTCGAGTTCCTCGTCCACCACCCGCCGCATCAGGTCAAACCACCAGGCAGCCCGTTCCCTCGAACAGGGTCGCACGACGCGCTTCCGCCGCGGCAGTGTCAGGTCAAAATCCAGTTGGGCGGTCTCCCCACTCAGGTCTTCTCCAACAGAGGCATCAATGGAATCCGTTGTTTTCATGGCGCAATCATGCGCCCGCCACACGGACATCCGTTGTCTGTGTGGTCCGATAATCCCGGAAATCTTTATTCCACCGCCGCCCCGAGATATTCCAATGCCGTGCCGGTGACCCGAAAGATGCTCCAATCGGACATGGGGATGGCCCCCAATGACTTGTAGAACTGGATGCTGGGCTCGTTCCAATCAAGAACCGACCATTCGAAACGCCCACAACCCCGCTGAACGGCCAGGCGGGCCAGATGGATCAGGAGGCCCTTCCCGTATCCCCGTCCGCGGTATTCCGGCAAGACGAACAGATCCTCCAGATAGAGACCGGGTTTGGCCAGAAACGTCGAGTAATTGTGAAAAAAGAGGGCGAAACCGACGGGGACATCGCCGACCTCCGCCAGTACAACTTCAGCCCGGGGTTGATCCCCAAAAAGCGTGGTTCGCAGCGCCTCCTCGGTAGCCGTGACCTCGTCCAACAGCCGCTCGTACTCGGCGAGGGCTCGGATGAATCGCAAGAGCGTGGGAACATCTCCCACGACCGCCGGGCGCAGCCGAAAGGGCTCGTGCTCGGAATTGGCAACGGAGCCCATGGCGCGCCTGGGACTGTTCAACTAGCGGCGGAAGGCCAGCGGGCTGGGGGCCGTGGCACCGGGCATCTCGTGGGCGCACGGCTGGTTGATGGGAGCATCCGGAGTCCGGCTATTCTCCGAGACGATCCCGTTGGAGAGCATCCAGCGTTCCACTTCCTCACCGCTGACATCCGCCAGCATCCGGCCATTGATCTCCACGCACGGACTCAGCATCTGGCCCGACTTGATGATCATTTCCTCGCGAACAGCAGGATTGTTGATGATATCGCGGTCATCAAAGGGCAGGTCGTACTTGCGCAGGACAGCGCGCACTCCGTTGCTCCAGCCGCAGGATGGCTTGAGCCAGGCGATGATGGTGGGCTTGGTCGAGGTGGCTGTTGGGGTCGCAGTCATATAGCGCCAATACTCGCAGATTTCCCTCGCCAGGCAAATGATGGAATCGGTTAGCTACCGCCATGCCCGAAGCATCCGTCACCCGCCGCGATTTCATGCGCGGATCCGCCGCCCTTGCCGCCTGCACCCTCGCATCCCGGCCCCTGGCGGCGTGGGGCCTGGAGCCGGAGTCAGGTGAAACCCTGATTCCGTTTCTGGATGTCCAGCCTTCCGGCAAAATGTTGAAGTGGCAGAATCTGACGGAATGGATTACCGCGTCGGATGACCTCTATGAAGTCAGCCACTATCCCAAGCCGAAGATTGAAGCGGGCTCGGTGGATCCGCGGAGCTGGAACGTCCAGTTTTCCGGCTACCTGAAACACCCCAAAATCCTGACCCTGGCCGATATTCAGGCGCGCCCGCACAAGACCATCACCGCCACCCTCGAATGCGGAGGGAACGGCCTCGGGCCCGGTTTCATGGGGGCCATCGGCAACATGCGGTGGACGGGTACCCCGCTGGGACCAATTCTCAAGGAACTGGGTTTGGTCAAACGATCGGAGGAGGTGGTCTTTTACGGTTCCGATGAGCAGGTGGAGAAAATTCGCGATCAGGACTATCACCAGAATTTCGCCCGCAGTCTGACCATCGAACACGCCCTCCGGCCCGAGGTGATGCTGGTCTGGGCGATGAATGGCGAACCGCTGGCGCCCCACCATGGCTATCCGCTTCGCCTGATGGTTCCCGGCTGGTTTGGCATCGCCTGGGTCAAGTGGCTCAAGCACGTGGAAGTCCTGGATCGGCGATTCATGGGAAAATGGATGGCCCGGGAGTACGTGACCCTCACCAAAGACGAGGACCTCTCGGATCCAAGCCTGTGGCGCGAAACCAGCGTGGCCAATCAGTGCGTCAAATCCATGACCGCACGGGCGGTACGGCGCCGCGATGGCAGCATCCGGTTGACCGGGGCCGCGTGGAGCGATGGGACCCCCATCCGGAGCGTGGAGGTTCGGATTGATGACGGCACCTGGCTTCCTGCTGTGCTCGATGCGAAGCCCGAAAAGGCACCCTTCACCTGGACCTTCTGGCATTACGACTGGAAGCAACCCGCCCCGGGGGACCATTACATCACCTCGCGTTCCGTCGATGCCGACGGCCGGAGGCAACCCGCCACCGACGACCCAATCATCAAGAATAAGAAGACCCACTGGGACTCGAACCAGCAGTGGACCCGCAAATTGCGTCTGACCTGATCCCTGTAGTCGCCCGACGTCAGTCGGCGCTGATCGATCGGGAGTCAGCTTCCCGAACAAAATGGACTGCGATTTCGCATGCCAGTGTCGCCGGTCTCACTGGCTGGCGACACGCCGATCCGTGCCGGGACGGGTCCAAGTCGTGGAGAGATGGCGCCGACTAACGTCAGGCGATTACGGAACGGAAACATCGACCGCATACGCCCAAAGGAATTGCCCTTGTTCAAGGGCGGGATTTGAGAAAATCCTAGTGCGTGAGCGTTTCGCAATCCGGACCATCTCCGTTGAACTGCCTGAAATCGTATGAACTGATCGCCAAGATCAAGGAGGCCGTTTCACGTCGGAAATCCAACGAGCCCGCCTTTACGCTGATCCTGGGTGCAGGCTTCAGCGCCGGAATCATTCCCACCACGCTGCAAATGATGCACGAGGAGGTCGGCCCATGGGACGAGGGAATCGATGATGAACCGCGGGCCGGGCTTCCGCTCAATCAAAAGCGGGACGCGAGCCGTGGTTTCTAGAAGCGCGTGCGCTCGTCAACCGGGGCGTAACCAACGACCGGCAGGGGAAGGTTGAGGAGGCATTGTCCGACTTTACGCGGGTCATCGAAGGCCTCCCGGGAGCTCCTGTCGATGAGGTGACAATGGCCTTCGTCGGCCGGGGCTGGACCATGTATAAAAATGGTCTGGGGAACGCAGAAGCCTTTCTAGCGGACACCTTGAAAGCCCATGCGTTGAATCCAAAAACCGGCAATGCCCGGCTCAATCTTGGACTTGCCTATCTCTTTGCCGGCCGTGATGCCGAGGCGCTGGTGGCGTATCAGTCGGTCTGCTCTGAAAACCCCACCCAGGCGGAACTGGCTGAGATGCGGTCCGATTTGGATTCTGCCCTGAAGATCTGGCTGACTCCGGACAGAGTCAGGCCCATACAGGAGGTGTTGGCAGTTGCCCAACCGTCGTCCTGACTACGGCGAAACGATCTTGAGTTTCAAGTCCCCCGGAGCCAGGGCGACAAAGTGTCTTAGGTTGAGGGTGTAAAGTTTTTCAACCTCGACACGTATCGCGCAGCTCAGATGAAGTCGGTCGTAAATGGTGCCGCCTACGATTCCCGCAAGTCCTGACTCCCGAATGAAAGCCGGATACTCCATCTCTTTGAGAACGGAAATTATGAAGTATTGGACAATGTTTTCATCGATGGTGAGCAGGGCCTGTTCGGGGGTGTGTCGCGTCGGAAGAGGTAACCGGGTGAGAACGGCGTACATTTCCAACAGGCTGTGTCCTGAGACATATCCGACGTCCTGCCCGTTCTGAACACGATCTAGAATTTCGTAGGAGGATTTGTGGTGCTCGTGATTCTCGATCACCGCAGCGATCAAAACACTGGTATCGAGGAAAATCTTCATTGTCCCTGCGTCGGGGTGGGAATCGGAGGAAGAAAGTGGGGGACCGATTCGGGTCGGGTCTGGGCGAGAACATTGTTGACCGTCTCAGTTTTTAACCCGGCATCCTCCAGATTCGCGAAGACCAAGGCTTTTCCCTTGCGCTTAAGACCGGTCTTGAAGCCCCCCGGCGTCAACATCACGCTGGTGCCTTCAATCGAGAGTTTCAGAAGGGCACCAGGTTGGATGGCGAGCTCCTGTCGAACGCTTTTGGGAAGGACAACGCGTCCAGCCTGGTCCATGGGAACGAAGATATCCTTCATACCATTGATCGATGGCATTACCACGACACAATGGCAAGCGACAAAGAAGGAGTGGGGATAGGTCATGTTGGCGGCTATTGAATGACGGTGGCCGCCGTCTTCCGTAGGCGCCGGACGTCAGTCGGCGCTGATCGATCGCGAGTCAGCCTACCGAACAAAATGGACCGTGATTTCGCATGCCAGTGTCGCCGGTCTCACTGGCTGGCGACACGCCGATCCGTGCCGGG
>CAIPFS010000122.1 GCA_903864375.1 uncultured Verrucomicrobiota bacterium | reverse complement strand
CCTGCCCACTTTGGAACCATTGATTTCTGGTGGGCCGCCCTCTGGCAGATCACGGCAAAAAAGGTCGGACGTGTCATCTGGCCCCGTCCCGATAGCGTCTACTACTGGCGCCCGCAACTGGCGGCCTTCTGGCGCCGGAAGGTCACGTCCGGTCAATTTGACGTGGCCATGGTGAACTATGCCACCTGGTGCCGTCTCCTGCCGCCCGCGCGTCGTGCCGGACTCAAAACGATCGTGGAAATGCACGATTTATTGGCCCGTCAATATGAGTCGCGTTACGCGGTTGCCGGTAGACCGGCCCGGACGCCACGACAGATTCAAGACTATGAGGCCTCTGAAATCCGGCTTCTTGACCTGGCGGACCTGATCATTTCAGTCAATCCGGACGAAACCCGTTGGGTTCAGAGCAAGCTGGGGCGACCCGTTTTGACCCTCCCCTTCGGACTGCGTGAGGCGAAAAGCCCGTCCCCGCCCATCCCCACCGATGTTCTGGTCGTGGGATCTGGTATCGAGCACAACAAAAAGGGATTGAGGCAGTTTCTCGAGCGGGCCTGGCCCGAGGTCATTCGCCGGAGGCCGCAATCAACGCTGACCGTTTGCGGCGGAGTTGGCGAGATTCTGACGGGTACGGAACCCGGAACCACCCGGATTCGATTTGCGCCAGATCTGGCTCCCCATTACGCCGGAGCTAAGATCATTCTTCTCTGCACCGTCTCGGGTTCCGGCATCAAAATCAAGGCTCTGGAAGCCCTGTCCCATGGCGGATGTATCGTGGCACACGACCACAGCGTCGAGGCCCTGGAATTTGCCCCTGGTGTCCACGGTGAAGTAGTTCATGATCTGGGCGATAGCGCACAAATCATCATCGATCTGCTGGACAACCCCGACCGTCGCGAACGCCTTCAGTCAGCCTGCCGGCAGCTTTTCCGCAACAAGTATAGCTTTGAGGCGACCCTGACGGTCTTGGGCGAGGCCTTGAGGCCACTGATCACCCCGGCCCGATAGGCTCAGGGGTACCTAATCGACCCGAAGCCGCTTCTCCGACGGGGAACAGCTGAAAATAGCCCTCCAATGCCGCATGAATGGCGGCGACCAGGGCATCCACTCTCGGCATCAGGGGCCAGTCACTGGGAGCCTCCAAAGTGTAGGTTAGTTTGGATTGATGGACCGCCAGCCAAATGGCCTCCGGCCACAGCGGACGACTCGCGGGATCACTCCCCGGGCGAATGATGCCCGGACGGTCTACCTTGCGTCCTTCAATCTCGGTTTCGTGTTCAATGGGACAAAAGCGGGAAGCCGATTCAATCAGGGTTTCCGCCAGGGAGGCACGTCCGCCCAGGTTGATTTCGTAACAATAAAAACCGTTTGCCTCCCAATCCTCATGCAAGAGCAGGGCAAGGTCCAACTCGGGCAACTGCTTCAACCACTCCACCTGCCCCGTGACTTCAACCGACCGCGGAACCAGGAAATCCCGGTTGAGATCAATTCCCTCAGAGTTCTCACGGGTATTCCGGCAAAACCCGTCGGGATTCAGGCAGGGTATCAACCAGAGATGGGCGTCCGGCCATCGGTCCTCTTCCAGCAGGCGCAGGATTGCCATCGGTCCAGCCGGTTCGTCCCCGTGGATACCCGCCGAAAGGTAAATATTCGGTGCGCCATCGGTCTTGGCTGGACGGTAAAACGCGAGACGGTCCAGACCCGCCGGGGGCAGAACTTCGACCGCCCAACCGGAGCGAACCGCAGCCGATCGACAGGCGAACTGCAACGCCCGGGGGTCTATCTGCTCTCCCCGGTATCCACCCTGATTTAATCCCAGTCGCCGCACGCCCTCATTTTCAGGGACCCGGTCGTAAATTCAATTGCTTCCGAAGGCGTTTGAAGGATTTGGGGCTGAAAGAGGTGAAACGTCACCACCCACCTGGGTAAGGCGACGATTTCTCTCGCCTCAACGCCCGTGAACCGTAACGTCCTCTGCTTCACGCACGGCAACAATGAAAGTGGTCATTTTATGCGGCGGTCTTGGAACCCGCCTTCGAGAGGAGACTGAGTACCGTCCCAAACCGATGGTGCCCGTCGGTGGACGCCCGATGATCTGGCATATCATGAAGTACTATGCCCATTTTGGGCATCGGGAGTTCGTTTTATGCCTCGGTTACAAGGGGGACGTCATCAAGGACTATTTTCGGAACTACTTGTGGAATACCAGCGACGTGACGCTGAAATTGGGACGCAATCCACAAATCCGCTATCACTCGACACACGCCGAGGAAGATTGGACCGTCACGCTACTGGAAACGGGCCTTGAGACGCAAACGGGAGG
>CAIPFS010000121.1 GCA_903864375.1 uncultured Verrucomicrobiota bacterium | reverse complement strand
CGGTCAGGGCTTTGATTTCCTTTGGTTCGAAATGGAGCACGGCTCCATCACTCGTGAGGGATTGCGCCACATGATCCTGGCGACCCGGGGATTCGACATCACGCCCATCTCCCGTCCGCCCGTCAACGAGCTCTGGACCGCCAAGGTGGTGCTCGATCAGGGCTCGCTGGGGTCATCTTCCCCTTTACCAGCACCCCGGAACTGGCCCGGCAGGCGGTCGATGCCTGCAAGTATCCACCCAACGGGTTGCGAGGTTCCGGCGCCCTGCTCTCGCAGCTCCAATGGCCGCCCGCCGCCGATTACTACGATTTTGCCGACCAGAATATTCTGGTCGTGGCCATGGTTGAGGACAAGGCGGGGCTCGACAACATTGAGGCGATTGCGGCAACCCCGGGCCTTGACGTCATTTTCATCGGCACCAGCGACCTTTCCTTTTCCCTCGGCTTCCGGGGCGACCAGCGGGGTCCCCAATTGGCAGAGGCCGTTGCCCATATCGTTTCCGTCGCCCAACGGCACGGCAAGGTGCTGGGTCGACCCGCCGGAACGGCCGAGGATATCGAGAAGTATCGGAAGCAGGGATTTCAATTCTTCATGACCGCCACGGAATTGGAATTGGTGGCCGCCGGTGCCGCCAAACTCCTCGGACCGCTGGGACGTCATCCCGGCAGCGGGCCGGTCACCCCCGTGTAAAGGCAATCCCGGCAGCTCGATGAATTCGCCGACTTCCGGGAAGGACGGCTCCATCGTCCGCATCTGGAGCTGGCGGAACCTGATCGTCGCGTTGGCGCTGTCGATTGGCTGGGGAATCCGGGGCAATTTTGGCCACGAAATCGGGGCCATGCTCCCCGGAGCCCTCGCGGCGATGGCGGGTGCCCTTTTGTCGGGGCGCTCCGACTGGCAGCGGCGCACCGCGTTTTTTGGCGCGGCGGGTGCCATCGGCTGGTCCCTGGGGGGCAGCATGTCCTACATGCAAGTCATCGCCTACACCCACTCCGGTCATCCACCCACGGTTGCTTACGGATATGCCAGCCTGTTCGTGTTGGGGTTCCTCTGGGCGGCACCCGGCGGCATGGCAGTGGCCCTTCCTGCGGTGCTGGACCGCGAACGTCTCACCGGGTTCTTCGCTCCCCTGATGTCCATCGCGGTCGTGTGGACCGCCACGAATATCGCTGTCGGTGGGTGGGACCACGTTCATGTCGATTTTCGTCAGGAAAGCCCCCTGTATTGGTACGACACCAGTTGGTTGGAAGCACTGGGCGTGATTGTGGCGGTGACCGGACTGGCGGTGGTCCGTCGTCGCTGGGACTTTGCCAGTTCACTTCTGATTCATGCCGCCGTCGGTTGGTGGATCGCCTTTCTGGTCCTGGTCCCGGGTCTGGGTCTTCGGATGACCCCGCCCCGGGGGGACAACTGGGCCGGAATGGTCGGCATCGTCGGAGGTCTCTGGGTCTTCTTTCATCGCCAACGCCTGCCCTGGGTCCAACAGGCAACCCTGATGACGGGTTTATGGGGCGGAGTCGGTTTTGCCGCCGCAGCCCAATTCAAGCTTCTGGGAATGGCGACCGGCCTGAGCACCAACTGGCACAGTGTCCTTGAGCAAAGCTATGGACTGATCAACGGGATGGGCGTGGCCATGGCCTTGTTCCAGCTGGCCCGCGTGACACCCCGGGTGACCGAGGAGCCTCCGGTCCGAACCTGGACCGAGCCATGGGCCGCCGGGCTGGCGGTTCTCGGCGTCACCTACCTCAATGCGCGGCAAAACAACGAGTTCTGGGTCAACGCCCGGGTCATTCCGGAAACCCTTTACGGACTTGACCTGACCATCTGGCAGGAGGCCGCATGGGTTCTCGTCGCCCTCACCTTCGTTGCCCTGGTGCGAATCCATCGCCGGAGACCGTTGGCGATCGTTCCCAGCGACTGGCTGGGCATCGGACAGCTCCTGTTCCTGGCCCTGTTATGGTCCATGGTGATGGCAAATCTCCTGCGGGAAATCACCCATTTCACCCCTGAACGGCTCATCACCGAAGGTGTGATCCATGTCCACGCCCTGATCTGCACGGTGGGCATCCTGACACTCCCGCAGACGACATCGGTCATTCCCGAACCGTCTCCGGGGATCGCTCCCGGAAGCGCTCCACGAATTGGTCGTACGGGTCTTTCGCTGGTGTTGACCGGTCTCGCATGCACGGGGTTGTTCTGGGGATTAACCCGGGCCGTCTATGGCGACCGGCCTGCGGACAACGGACGGGTCCATATTCGATTCGGTCCCCGTTCCAACTCCACCACCGCCAGGCCGTCGCCGGGCCAGCCGCATCCATGAATCCGATGGATTCCACCGAAGACTCATGCTCATGTCATTCCAATGAACCCTCTGCGCTGGTGTCAGCTCGGTTGCCTTTTCCTGTTGTGTGGCTGTTCGACGGGACATCTACCCAAGGGTGCCCAACGGGTGGGTGGTGGGCTCAGCATTCATTACCTACCGCCCTCGGATGGAACCGTCATCGTGTTGGAGCGAACCTCCGGGAGGATCATCGCGACCAGCTCGGCGTCCTCTTCCGGCGCACCGTTTGAGTTCGGACCGGCAACGACTCCGGACTGGGAGGCCTTGATGACGGGCTTTTTTCCCAAATGGAATCCAACGCTGGGAAGGAATGACTATGTGATCCCGACCAATGCGTTCTTCGAATTGTATTTTGTCCCCGAGAGGAGCCCATAGCGCGGGATTGGGGATTCGCCAGCGCCCGGACCAAGCCCCAATGGCTGCCCCCTCTCGAAGCCGGTGATTCCGCACGCCTCTTCCAGACTTAAAATTCATCTTTTCTGTTGGATGATTTGGCGCAGTTCTTTCAGGGCGTCCGCCACCAGACTGTCACCGGGATCGAGTTCCAGCGTCTTTCGAAAGCAGCGCTCCGCCTCGACCGCGTCACCCCTGTCGGCGGCAATGAAGCCCAGATGTCCGTAGGCCCGCGCGTTCGCTGGATTGAGGCGCAGGGCGGTTTCCAGCTCGGATTTGGCTTCAAGGAGACGGCCTTGAAAACGAAGCACCATTCCCAATTGAAGGTGAGGATCATCAAGGTCCGGGTTCAGGACGATGGCTTGCCGGAATTCCCCGGTCGCCCGGAGCTTCTGATTCTGGCTCAACAGGTATTTGCCCATTTGATCATGGGCCCGGGCATCGTTCGGATTCCGCTCCAGGAGCTGTTGGCACTGGGCGAGCACCACGGACCACAGATGCCGCTGATGGGCTTCCTCCAGGAGGGCCAGGTCTCCGGTCCTCGCGGGCAGGAGTTGAAACCATAATTCGGCCATCTCATCCGACGACTGTGGCCCGTAACCCACCCGTCTGGGAGGATGATTTGGATTCGACGGGTTGTGTTCAGAATTGTCATAGGTCCACTCCATGTGGAGAACGGAACCGGCGGGCAGCGGAACCGGATCGCTGTACCGATAATCTCCCTGCCACTTGAAGTCCCAATGCCGAATCCATAGCAGCCACCGGACGGTGCCGTCGGGCAGGGATGCCCAGCCCCTGATCTCCCGAGCCAGAAAATGGGCATGCGGCAGGACGGCCAGGACCTTCACGTCGGACGGCAGTTGGAAGGAGTCTGAGATGACGGTATTGGAGACGCCCGGAGGAAGGTCAATGGCCAGGGAGACCAGTTCCATCTTGAAGCAGGTGTTGGTTGGCGGCTGGTCGGTAAAATAAAGACCCACTGAGGATTGAAGTGTTTCTGGTTTGCCCGTCCTGTTCATATGGACCTGCAGGAGGAGGTCGCTGCCTCGCTTCAGGGTCCAGGGGAGGCCATCCGGGGCGGGAGCGGGTATCTTTCCGGGTTGCCATGCCAGGAACTGCCCGGCCGGTGTCTCCGCCGGTACCTCCATCCCCTCGAAACCCGGCAGCACCGGGTCACGGTCCAGGCTTCGCCCCGCACCATGGGACGACACCTTGATAAAGGCGTGGTGGACAATCCGTTGATTGACCGGCCGAATTCGACGGCCCGGACATGTCGATCCCGGTCGATGTTCATCGGCACCACAAAGTTTCGATACACATCCGCGCCCTCCGGGGTCAACGGAAACGGATGGGGCATGGTGACCACCAGGTCGGGCTTTCCCAAAAACCAGCCGCCCGGCCATTCGGGAGGAGCGGGCGTTTCCCGGGGATCCCCCTCGCGGGCCCCTTCCCGAACCCACTGGAGCAACAATCCCTTTTGCCCGGGCGTCAGGCGTCGTTCGTCGATGAAATGGCCATAACCGGCGACGGGTAGCCAGGGCGGCATATACCCCGATTCGGTCACCTCACCGATTTCCGCGGCATGCTTGCGCGCATCATCATAACTCAACAGAGGGAAAGGGGCCGCCTGGCCTGCACGATGGCAGGGAGCACAGTGGATGTGGAGGATTGACGCAATTTCGCGACTGAAAACGACCGTGCCTTTGGGGCGGGCAACGTATTCCGGTTCGCCCGGAATTCCGGGACTTCGCGTCGGGAGGACCCTGCCTTTGATCCGCATCCATCCGACGACGGCGATGGCAAGTATTGGGAGGAACAGCCAGTACCGATTCCTGCGGAACGGTCGGGCTGCGGCAGCGGGAGAGGGTTTCCTTTTACGGCCCATGCATGGGCTGAAGCCCCCCTACAAGACCGGCTGCCGGGAAGACAGGTTACAACCATGAAACCCGCGAGAAGGGCGGGACATCAGAACGGCAGCGGTCGGGCCGCGCCGGGCAGCAGAACCCGAAAGATGCTGCCGCGACCCAGACTGCTCTCCACCTCCACACGTCCTCCGTGCACATGACAAATTGCCTGGACGATGGAGAGGCCGATGCCCGCGCCGCCCAGTTCCCGGCTTCGGGCCCGATCGACGCGAAAGAAACGTTCAAACAGATGGGGGATGGCTTCCGCAGGAATTCCGGGTCCGGTATCCTCCACCTCCAGGACGACATCGTTCTTCTTGTGCCGCACGGAAAGGGTGATGAGTCCCCGTTCGGGCGTGTATTTGATGGCATTATCCAACAGGTTTACAATCACCTGTTTCAGCCGGGCTCTGTCCCCGTTCACGCCGGCGGGAACCAGGGAATCACACCGGATGCGAATGTGCTTGTCCTCTGCCAGGAGAGACATCTGTTCGACGGTATGAATCGTCAGTTGGGCCAGATCGATTTGGGTCCATTCCCTGCGGGGTTGGTCGGAGTCGAGACGGGAAAGGAGGAGCAGGCTGTCCACCAGCTGAGTCAGGCTGTCGACTTCCTCCAATAACTTGTCGAGAGGTCGGCGCAATTCGGGAGTGAGCGCTGCCTGTTCGAGTTCACCGCGAAGGATCGTCAATGGGGTTCGGAGTTCGTGGGACGCGTCCGCCACGAACCGTTCGTTCACCCGCAGGGCATCCTCCAGCCGGTGGATCATCTGGTTCAGGGATTCGGTAAGATGGGCGATTTCGTCACGCCGGGCGGGAACGGGCAGTCGTTCACTCAGATTGTGGGAGGTAATCCTGTCCGCGGCGGCGGCGATCTCCTCCACCGGCTTCAACGTCTGACCGATCAGGGACCAGGCGCCCGTCAGGGCGGCCATGGCCAGAAGGG
>CAIPFS010000120.1 GCA_903864375.1 uncultured Verrucomicrobiota bacterium | reverse complement strand
GTAATCGATCGTCAGTCGGCAGGCCAGAGGCAGGTGCAGGTCGTACACCATCCAGCGTTCGATGGTGGTCTCCGTACCGAGCGCCGAGGCCGCCGTGTTCGCTGCCAGGTACGGGTATTCCACATGAAAACCGGAGGGCGTCCGCGCCACCTCATAGGGGGCCACCACGGGACGTTCGCGGTTGCCAAAAGTCCCGGTGTGGATCCACGAGAAATGGCCCACATCGATGAAGTTCTCTAGCTGGCGTCCGGCGGTGACATCCCATTCGGGAGGCGGATCGTGCAGCATGCGGTAGGTTGGGTCCTCCAACTCGGGCCAGTCGGGCAGCGTTGCCGAGGATGTGACATCGGGCGCAAGGCAGATCCAGATCAAGCCGCCCCGCTCCACCACCGGATAGGTCTCCAGGCAGAGGTTTCGCGGAACGGGCAGGTCCGGCTGGGCTGGCACCCGGGTGCAACGTCCATCGGCGCCATAACGAAAACCATGGTAGGCACACACCAACTCGTCACCTTCCTGCCAGCCGAGATGGAGCGGCACGCCCCGATGAATACACAGGTCGCGAGCGACCACGATCTGGCGACCGGTGGTGCGATAAAGAATGAGCGGCTGGTCGAGGAGCGTGCGCGCGAGGGGCTTGTCAACCACCTCGTCACTATAGGCAATCGGATACCAGTGCCGCGCCAGGGCTCGCCACTCACCCTCGGCAAAAGTGCAGTGGTGTGGGAGTGATGCCGTCCGTTGATGAGCAGTCATCTGGCTTTAAAGGAAAGGGCCTCCGAAGCGGCCAGTCCGGCCAACTCCTCAAGATGCGCCCGCCGGACGTGCTCCGGCAACAGGGCCACCCGGAAGCCGTTCGCCGCCACCCGAACCAGTTCGGCCCGGTTGAAACCGAGCTCCTGATGAAGGGCGTAGTATTCCTCGCTGAGCGAATTGCCAAAAAAGAACGGATCGTCGGAATTGATCGTGACGGTCACACCGGCATCAAAAAGCCGGCGGATGGGGTGCTCTTTCATGCTCGGGATGCCCCGAACGGCCAGCTTGACGTTGCTGATGGGACAAATGTCCAGCGCCACATTCTCCCGGAGCAGGCGGGCGACTGTTGCCGGACTTTCCGCCGATCGCACCCCATGTTCAATGCGCGTCACTTGGAGGCGATCGAGAACCAGGTCGACAAAGTCCGCCCCCATGAACTCGCCGGCATGCGCTTTGGTGAACTTGCCGAATGCCCGTGCCCGTGCCCAGATATCGTCAGTCCATGACTCCAACGGCAGGTCCTCCCATCCGTGCAGGTCGATACCGTCCAATTCGGGCCAGCGGAGGCATTCCTCAATCAGGCCTCGGCCCGCATCGCGATAATCGTTGTGACACATGCCCGCAAATACACGGAGCTCAAGCCCCCGTGGAGCCGCTGCACGAATAGCACGTATCACCTCCGGACCGGTGTCCTTCATGAACAGCATCGTCGGCAGGTGGAAGCTCGTCTCGACGTACCGGCAGCCCTGTTCCACACAGCGAGCAAAAATGATCCTGGCCGCTTCATGGTAGCGGTCAGCCGACGTAAAAAATGCGGCGCAGTACTCGACATACAGATCCATGAACTCGTTGAAACTGCGGTAGCGGTACCCGTCCTCCCAAAACGGCGGAGGCGAAGCATATTTCACGGGATCGAGCTGTTGCAGGAGTTCAAACGGACAGGCCCCCTCGAGATGGAGATGCGTTTCCGTCTTGGGCAGGCGTTGCACGAAATCGGCTAGGTCCGGGTCGGCGCGATAAGGCACGGCATGAGGGAAGCAGCAGCGCTGAACCGGCAAAAGAAAAAATTGGAGCGGCCGGAAATATTCGGACCAACCAGACTCCGGTCATATGCCGGTACCATCGGATTATTGGGGGGTGCAACACGTATTAGGCACCTCAAAATCACTATCTACGACCGGTTGTATGGGATAGGAAGGGCAAGCTCATCCAGATATTCCGTGCCAATCCACGGACGATTGAAAAACGGGAGGAAGTAGGCATGGCAGCCGATGGCAACCGCCGGCGGTCAAATCTCACGGCGAATGAAGTAAGCTCACGCCGCAGCGATGGTGGCCAAAATCGAGTCCCTGATCCATTCCGCAGCTATGAGAACTGAATGAAACACCCTGCTACAAGACGTCGACGCAAATGATCCGAAACGAAAATCGGACCGGGTTTGTTCCGCCAGTTGTGATGGCCCTCTCATCAGCTTCACGAAGCACCGTCGCCCGTTCCAAGAGACGTGGCTGATGGTTGGGGCGGAAACAATTGTAGCAAGGCGTTGGCACCCAGAATCAGACCGCCACCCAAAAGCAGATTCCAGGTCAGGGTCTCATTCGCGTAATCGAGGCCAAACGCCGAGGACATCCATCCGGGAAGGAACAGGGAAACCCCACTCGTGAACACCGGCTCCGTGCAGTAGATCAAGCCAGCTTCGGTGGCACTCAATTGCGGTTGCCAACGGTTCATCAACAGAAAATTGGCCACCGTGCAGATGGCAATCAGGAAAAAGAGGATGATCAGGCTGGGCCCTGTGCTGTACACGGCAAGAAGAGAACCAAACGAAGGAGCGGTCGCCATGGCCCACGGAATGCAGAGGGCCGCCATGGTCACGAACATCACCCAGGTAAAGCGGAGCACGTGGTTGCCGGAGAAGATGGGCCGTTCCAACCAGAGGATCTGGCCGGCAAAGAGGACGGATCCCAACAAATTTTCCAGTTCCCCTCGACCCAGGTGGAAATTATTCCACCGGACACCAGCCAAAAATCCCGCACCCACCAGCACTAGCAGACAGGCCGCCCAAACCACGATTGCGGGCCATCGCCGGGTGCGCAGGGCCACAAAAATTGGGATCCACAGACAATAACCCTGGGTCAGAAAGGCGGCCGTCGAGGCATGGGTGTAGGTCGCGCCGTCCATTTGCAGCACCAAACCGAGGCCACCAAAAAAACCGATTCCCAGGCCCTGTTGCAATTCCCGGCGGGAGGGAAAACCTCCGGTGAGAAAGACAAACGGTGACAATATCAAGGCGGCGGCGAGAAATCGAAGGCCGACACACCAAAACGCCAGAAAAACGGTGGAACTTCCCGGAACCTGCCTCAGCCCCAGCGCCGTCAGGGCCTTCATCCCCGGAAAACTGAATGCCCAACCGGCGCAACACAGTGTCAGGACCAGTCCGGCCAGGAGCCGGCGGCGGGGCGATGAGGGCATAAAAAAAGTGCCGCCGGAAGGGCGGCACTGATGCGAAACGCAGCTGAATGCTATTTCTTCACCGTCGTGTGCTCCGAGAGCCAAAGACCATCCGTCACCGAGAGAGGGTCACCGCCCTTGGAACTAATGGTGCCAGCTCCAGCTACCGTCGTCTTATAGGTGGACTTGGTCCGGAAAACTTTGCTGAGCCATCGGTGAATCTCAGAGTGGCCATCGGCGAAGGAAAAACCGCAAGCTCCTCCATGTTCCTGCGACGGATAGTCAATCAGGCTGCCGGTGGTCACGCCAGGATCCATCATTTGGACGGCAATGGCGTCGTCATTGATAGAGTCCGGGGCTTCGTCGACGGTAACGAACGTCAGAGCAGGACTCACGATGTCCGTCGAGCGGGCATACACCCGATATTTGTTTGCGGGAAGCCATGATCCGAAGTCAAAAACTTGGCTCATCGAAATGCTGCGAATTCGGGGTGTTCCCTTGGAATTGGGAAGTCGCCCGGTGGCGGAACGGTCGGCGGGACACAGATAAATCGGCAGCGAACGCCCGGTATAGGTGTAGAGTGGGCTATTGGTCAGAACATTGACGTTGGTGTTCTGGGGGTTGGTATATCCGCTAATGTCGCCTTTAACCCAGACAGGACGGTTTTTCGTTTGATTGGACCCATCGTCCAAGGGTGTGACCAAACCCTCTCGGTTGTCGCCCGCATAAAGATTCCAGCCCAGCATCAACTGCTTGCCGTTGTTCATGCACAGGATGCCTTGAGCCTTGGTCTTGGCCTTACCCAAAGCGGGTAGCAGCATCCCGGCCAGAATGGCGATGATGGCGATCACCACCAGCAGTTCAATCAGGGTGAAACCACCCAGACCGGTACGTCGTCGTCCGGTCGTGTTGCAAATCTCGGTCTTTGTCATATCGATGGGGCGTGAAAGATTACGCACAGTTATGCAATCGCCATACAGTCAAGTCAAGCGACTTCATCCTGCATGTCGGCCAGAAGGTCGGTGGGCCTGCTTCGAAAAAACGGACAGAGAAAAAGGGGTAATTATTTAGTGGTTCTTGGCTTCGAAATCAGCGGGCGACAGCC
>CAIPFS010000119.1 GCA_903864375.1 uncultured Verrucomicrobiota bacterium | reverse complement strand
TATAAGGAAGCCCGTCCCTCGATAGCGACAAGCCGGTGTCCCGGCAATTTGAAGATGCCTATTATGGATACTATGGATGGCCGACTTACTGGAGCGGCCAGAATCGCTGGGGAACCTATCCCTACATCCTTCGTGGATCCGAAAAGTGGCGGACTGCTCCCCAGGATGGCAAATCGTGGGATCCCCACCTGCGCAGCATCGGTGAGGTGACCGGTTACCATATTCAGGCGGCGGTCGGGGAAATCGGGCATGTTGCTGATTTCATTGTCGACGACGAGACCTGGACCATCCGTTATCTGGTGGTGGATACCCGTAATTGGTGGCCGGGCAGGAAGGTTCTGGTGTCGCCCCTCTGGATCGAACGGGTCAGTTGGAACGAGTCCAAGGTTTTCGTGAGTCTGACACGGGAGACCATCAAGACCTCCCCTGAGTACACGGATCCGTCCTCCATCAACCGCGATTACGAAACCCGACTCCATCACCATTACAACCGGCGCGGATATTGGGTGGCTGATCAGGCGGTCGGGGAGCTCGTGCACTGAAGCAACGTTCCGACGAGCGATGGGGCATGCCTTGCCCCATCCGGTCGGTTCGAAAATAGAATCTGTCTATGTTAGGAACCATTTTAATTGTGCTGTTCGTCCTGATGCTGCTGGGCGCGCTTCCCACTTGGGGGCATAGCCGGACATGGGGATACGGACCCAGCGGAGGGTTCGGGTTGATCCTGTTGGTCCTCGTGCTGCTCGTCCTCACCGGGCGCCTGTAGAAGGTGTCGCCCGCCACACCGGTAGGGATTGTCCCCATGGATAGGGAGGTTCAATGAAGCATAGTGGGTGGATGCTCCAACAATGGGAAATCTGGTGATGAAGAGACGCTCCAATTCCTGCCGGTGGCTCCGGTTCCTGCTTCTGGCCCTTCTCCCAGTCTTGTCGTCGGGCGGGGGTCCATTGCCCGTGCCGGGACCCGGGACCGGGGTCGGACCCGGGGTTGAATCTCGGGTCGAACCTCAGGCGGATGTCCTGTTGCGCCGGATGGGTGCATTCCTCGGGCAGCAGCCGTTCTTTTCGGTCAACGCGGAAATATGGCAGGACTCGAACCTGTGGTCGGGCCAGCGGGTTCAGTCCGGAAGGAATGTGATGATTCAGATTCGCCGACCGAATCGATTCCGGGCGGAAATGCGTTCGACCCGTCGAAGCCGGGGGCTGATCTACGACGGAAAATCGCTGACCCTCGTGGATAGGGTGGGCAATTACTTCGGAACGATTCCCGCTCCCGCACTGATGGATGAGGCGCTGGATGTGGCGGTACGACAATTTGGTATCAGTCTACCGCTGGAGGATTTTATCGTCCTCGATCCCTATCAGAGTGCCATGCGACAGGTGACCGCCGGGGTCTACATCGGGCCCGTCACGGTTCTCGGTGTTCCGTGCGAGCATCTTGCCTTTTCCCAGGGCTCCATCGATTGGCAGGTTTGGATCCAGGAAGGACCGGTGCCGGTGCCTCGCAAGGTCGTGATCACCTACAAGGACGAGGTCGGGGCTCCCCAGTACACGGCCATTCTTTCAGGTTGGGACTTTTCCAATCTCCCACCCGATGTCCTTTTCGTCTTCGAGCCCACCAAAGGAATCACCAGAATCCCGGTGGCCGAAATCCGGAGCCAGAGCCGGAGCCTGGAATCCAACCGCATTCCCAACAAGCCGTGTACGCCTTCCAGAGGCTTCTGGCGGCGGGCATCGCCGCCTTGGTTTTTTGTCTGGCAGCCGGGGACACCTCATCCCTGGGCGGGCGGGG
>CAIPFS010000118.1 GCA_903864375.1 uncultured Verrucomicrobiota bacterium | reverse complement strand
GAGTCGAGCAGGTGGGGCAGCACCTTGATGATCTGCGGGTCGGACGCTGACGCGAGGAAAAGCCAGCCGAGGGAAAGGATGAAGGGCAGGAGGCGTCGCATGCGCGCCTTCAGAATCTAGAGGCCATTCGGCTTCGGCAATGGCAATTCTCCGGGTTGTGGCTGAAAAACAGGTCGTCGGATGGCTTCTTCGGATGAACGGGACCTTCGAACGGGCGTTCCCGTGTTTCCGGAACCATCCCCGAACAATTCATTCCGTTGTGCCCGACCCAGGATGACATCGGGACCTGCAATCAAGGGACGCTGGCTGGTGGGCAACACGGAATCCACGTGGTCAAACAATTGCTCCAGTCGGTCACGCCGGCTCTGTGACCCATTATTACCGACTCCACCCCGGAGCGCCGGATCCGATGAGGATCCGCCATTGGCCAGCCCGGAGGCCCCAAACATTTCATCAAACCGATTGACGCGATCCCGGTTTTCACGGGCGCTTTGTGCGGAAGCACCCAGCCCCGGGTCTCCGGTCATGTCCGAGGAGGCCCCTCTGGATCGGCTGTCCCAATCGAGAAACGATCCGGCATCGGTGGCGTTCCGCAACGACCATCCATCCGACCGGGCGCGGTCCCCCCGATCACCCTTGGCGGGCGCCGTGTCAAGGAACCCTCGATGGCCACCGCCATCCCCTGATTCGTCTGAAAAGATTCCAGCAGAATCTCCCCGCCGATCCTTCTTTGCACCGGGATGAAAGATCTCTTCCATCGCCTTTTTTTGGAGAACGGACCGCGGAAGGGAAGTGGTGGGATCGAACCGGGCACCGTCGAAGGTCGGTGTGGACGGCCCGAATGCCGTTGACGGATCGGATTCTCCGAACATCCAGTGCCGGCGGCGGTCGATCTGCTCCCAGAGGCGTTTTTGAGTCGCGTAATCGATGGAAGGGGCGGCCGGAATGCCTGAGTTGGGACGCGAAAGCTCGGAAGAGGTGTCCCACCAGCTATTGTGGTCCAACAGGTCCCGTCCCGACCATTCGAGCGGACCCGAGGCATTCGGATCGGGCGTCGACGCTTTGGATTCCGTTCCGGCTTTGTCGCCGACGGCTTTTGGAGGCGCCGGTGTCGGGGAGGCGGTGCTGATGTTGGCCGGCTCCGAAGCTGCGAGGCCGAGGCCGGAAAGCAGGCAGAAAAGACCACCGACGCACCGGAAGCTGCCCCGGAGACCGCCAGAGACGGGAGTTGCAGACTTCATGGGTTTCGAATAGCTCTTTTAAGCCTCTCCGTCAAAGAATCGTGCGTTCCGGGGATGGTTTGGTTCTTGTCGAAGTTCCCCAAAACCGATCCGGGCAGCCGACGCCACGTCTCTGGACGATGAAGCAACGAAACCTGTTGCGATGGGGTCCGTTATTTCGACGTTGGGTTGCCGGCCGGATTGCGAACCGGATGGGAGCGAAGGATTTCCTCCAGGGCCGCGGCGATTTTTCGGAAGGCCTGGCCGGCATCACTTTCCGGCGACGCCACCACCACGGGTTTTCCGGCGTCACCGCCTTCCCGAATGGCCGGGTGAAGGGGAACCTCACCGAGGAAGGGAATGCCCTTTCGACGCGCCTCGTCGCGGGCTCCGCCGTGTCCGAAGATATCGACCCGACTGCCGTCGGCTGTTACAAATCCGCTCATGTTTTCGATTAGACCGAGGAGGGGGACGTTGACCTTCTCGAACATGGCCATTCCTTTGCGAACGACCCCGATGGAAGCCGCCTGAGGGGTGGAGACGATCACCCCTCCGTCGAGCGGCACGGTCTGGCACAGGGAGAGCTGTGCGTCGCCAGTTCCCGGCGGCAAATCAATCAGGAGATAGTCCAGTTCGCCCCAGGCCACCTGATGAACGAATTGTTGGATCGTCTTTTGAATCATCGGTCCACGCCAGATGACGGGTTGATCCTCCCCGATCAGGAACCCGATGCTCATCAAGCGGACCCCGTGGGCGACCGGTGGAACCAGTCGTTCGTCCTCGGTGAGCGTCGGTCGTTCGTTCTGGCCCATCATCAGCGGAATGCTGGGACCATAAATATCGGCGTCCAGGAGGCCGACCCGGGCCCCGGTCTGAGCCAGGGCACAGGCCAGGTTGACGGCACAGGTGGATTTTCCGACCCCTCCCTTGCCGGAGGCGACGGCGATCCAACGTTTCACGCCAGAGACAGATGCAGGCGGATTTCCCGACGGGGTAGCCGTTGCTGGCTGGCCGACGGGGACACGCAACTGGACATGGGCATCGGTCAATCCCGGCAACTGATCGCGCAGCGCCAGCCGGGCGGAATCAGCTATTTTCTCACCCAATTCCCGATTGGGAGTGGTCAATTCAATCAGGACACCGACGGCGGATCCCTCAATTTGAACCTCCTTGATAAGACCAAAGGAGACAATATCCCGGCTATAGCCCGGATACCTGACCGTGCGAAGGGCGGTGAGCACCTGTTCCTGCGTGAGTTCAGCCATGAGCGCCGAAACTGCCCTAAATGGAGCGGCGAGCAAGCCGGAGACGCAGCCCTATTTCTTGAAGTCGTCGAAATAGTCCCGGACCGAGTTTTGATAGGCCTTGGGAACCTGGTCCTGACTCAGGGCCGTCTGGGCATCCACCTGGGCCGCTGCAACGGCCTCTGAATACGAAACCTTGCTGGTTCCCCTCAGACTCAGCCCCTTGATGGTGACGGACGGCATGGCTCCTCCCGGCTGCATTTCGCCCTTGATCTTGGTGGGCACCAGCCCCTGCGGCAGGTTGGAGTCGCGGTCCGTCTGGCCTTTTCCGGCCTGATCCGGGCGCTTGGACCCGGAATTATCCCAGAGGTCGTCGATTTGATCGGGCAGGCTCCAGGCGCTGGAGGAGGCCCATGTGCCGACCCCTTTACCGCCCTTGGCTCCCTTGGTTCCCGAGCCTGGATTCCCGCCAGGCCGGGCGCTTTCCGACCAGAGCGTCCCGTTGCCAATGGAAGCCTGGGCCTGTTGCAGGCTGGCCATGGCTGCCTCCATGGCCTGAGCATCCGCCAGCTGATTCATCAAGTCCTTCAACTCCTTTTGAGCTTCCGCCAGCGATTTGTCGCCGTCCCCCGGTTTACCCTCTTTCATCTGATCCAGGGCCTTTTGCAACTTCTCGGGGACCTTGCCGTAGGGTTTGGAAGGTGAAAGGGCCTTGGAAAGTTCAGCGGCATGCTGGGGTGTCATCCGACCCTGGGACAACTCTTTGCGAATGGCCTCCAATGACCGGACGGCGGCTTCCACCTGACCGTTCTTGAGCTGTTCGGCGAGATCCTTGCCCACCGTTTCGGAGGCCTGCTTTTTCATTTCCGCAAGGGCCTGCGACAGGGCGGCCATCTTATTCAGGTCGATGTCGGCCGACTTCATATTTTTGAGGAAGTTTTCGACCTGGGCGGCACTCAATGCCTGGGCGGCGGCTTCAAGACTCGGCATCGGTGCCCCCATCGCGGCCGCCTTTTGGGCCAGTTGACTTGCTTGCTGCGCCAGTTTTTCCCGCTGTTCAGCGGCGGCAGGTGTGTTATCTCCGGAGAGACCCTTGGCGGCTTCCTGAAGTTTTTCCATGTCCTTCTTCAGGCCCTGGATGGCGTCTGGTTTGGAGGCCATTTCTCCCAGTTTCTGGCTCAGCTCCTCCATTTTTTTCTGTTCGGTGGAGCCTCCCGCCTCCGACCCCTTGTCGCCGGATCGGGCCGCCTCAGCCATTTTCTTGAGTGCCGGGCTGCGTTGAAGCGCAGCCGCCTCGCGATTCACATCGTCCGTGACTTTGGCCAAATCCTTCAGCGCCTCTTCCCGGGTCAGTTTGGCGGTGCTCAGGCGTGTGGCCAACTCCCCGGTCTCAGCCAGGACCCGTCGGGGCGCCTCCATGACCGGCGGTCGCTGCTCCTGTTGCCGCTTCACGAGCCCCGCCAGTTCCTTGCCCGCCTCCTGGATCAGGTGGGAGTCCTTCCTGACCTGCCGCTGTGCCTGGGTTTGATAGGGGGGGACAAATGAAAGCGCCAGCACGAGCAACCAGGCACCCGCCGCCCAGGAGACGATGGAGGGGATCCCGAACGGAAGCAGCTGGGGTAGACGAATCTGCGACACCGCCGCCTCGGCATCCCGGACAACCAATGGGTACCAGTCCCCCGTGGGAATGCCCCGGGCGGTCGCCCGCTCCGACAGGTCGAGGGCGGTGGACAGACGCTGTTGAAGTCCGTGCTTTTCATCCAGCCACCGGGCGGTGATCCACCGGCTGGACCGCCGCCAGCCAAAGCTGACGGCGCCCGCTAACGGGGCGATGGCCGCCGTCATCCAGAGCCATGGGATCAACGAGGGCGGTTGGGACGCGAGTTTCCAGAGTCCAACACCGACGGTTGCCAGGGCTGCGCCCGCCAGGGCCCCCCACCAGACCCCGTTCCACGCTCGAACCAAGCGGCGCCGGAGGTCGGTCCGACGAAGCGTCGATTCGAGGGCGGGGAGGGCACTCACAGGGGAAAGCTAGCCCGGCACGGCTGAGGGGAAAGTCGAAAACGGGCGCTACTGCCGTTCGTATTCCCCTTTTTCAACCCGTTTCAAGACTGTGAATCCCGCCTTTTTTGCATCGGTGATCGACAGTGGCTTCATCAGGGAGGGCGTCGAAAACCCGGAGATGATCTTCCGGATCGGTTTTTTGCAGGCAGGACAGGCAGTCAGAGCCGGTGCCGAGAGCGGACGCCGGAGGGTGAACCGTCCGCCGCAGGCGGCACAGCCACCGTCACACAACTCATATTCGTAGACTGGCATGATGGAACTCCGCAGGAACGTGACTCAACCGTCGCTCGCGGTCTAGTGTCGTGATACCGAAATAACCCACCGATTGCCGCGAGGAATTTTCGGCGCCTCGCGCCTCGCCCCGGGGCATTTTAGGCGCAACAAACTGCAAGCCATTTCGGTATCACCACACCCGTCAAGCGGATCAAGCCTGGTCAAACAGGAGCATGAGGTAGGCGGCAAAGAGGAGGAGATGGACACATCCGGGAAGCACGTTGGTTCTTGGGAGTGAAAACGTCAGCATGCTGGTGACCAGGGTGAGCAGCAGCATCACGGTTTCCGATGGATCCAGGCCGAGAACGAGGGAACGCCCGGTCAGCAGGGTGACCGCGATCACCAGCGGAATGGTCAGTCCAATGGAGGCAAGCACCGACCCCAGGAGGACATTCACTGACCGTTGAAGCCGGTTCGACAGTGCGGCACGAATCGCCGCAATCGATTCCGGCGTCAGCACCAGCACGGCCATCAACAGCCCGCTGAGACCTTTGGGGGCGCCCAGTTTCAGGACCATGGCATCGAGCGGAACCGCCATTTGCTTGGCGAGAAGGACCAGCGGGATGCCATAAGCCAGTAACATGGAACCGTGATACAGGGTTGGTCGCGACCGAAACCGGGGCGGCACGGCATCGGTGACAGGTTCCTCCGGCATGATAAAAAAGCCCCGGTGCCGGCGATTCTGGACAAAGAGAAAGGCGGCATAGACGGATACCGACATAAGGGACAGAAACACCATTTGAAAGGTGGAGAGGAACGGTCCGGGTGTGGATCGCGTGAAATTTGGCAACACGAGTC
>CAIPFS010000117.1 GCA_903864375.1 uncultured Verrucomicrobiota bacterium | reverse complement strand
ATCAGGAATCCATCCGCCGTTCATCCGTTATCCGGGGGCACCGGAGGGCGGTGCCTGGCGATTTGCAATCTCCAGCGAGCACCGTCCGGAAGAATTGGCGCAGCTGGTTGAGGCGTTGACGGGCTAGGCGGGATGTTACGGCGGGTGGGTGGGAGCCTCGGTCCTGCGGACGGCCCATGGGCTTCGCCCGTGCGAAATCTGCGTGGTTCGGACCGCCTAAGCCTCGGTCCTGCGGACGGCCAATCGGCTTCGCCCGTGCGAAATCTGCATGGTTCGGACCGCCTAATGCTCGGCGGGAGCCCCGGTCCTGAGGACGGCGAACTGGCTCCGCTCCCCACCGTGACCCTCACTTGGTACTGCGAAAAGACGGGGCGTTATGGCTTGCCACCAAAGTGAACATGGTCATCGAGATCGAGGTAATCAAACCACGACTTGATATCCTCCCGGACCGGGCTGAGGGCACCGACCCGTTGGGCAAAGTATTCAAGGGTTTCCACATCACCGTCCGGACCCCGTTCGTTGTGGTAGGCACTCCACTGTTGAATCTCCCACGGTGCACGCTGGATCGGGGCTTGTTCCTGAATCCATGTCAAAATCTCGCCGTCCCCCTTCCCTGCGGCGATTTCAGCTTTCAAGGCATCCGGCTGGATGCCGGTAAATCGAAACCAGTGCCGATCCATCGGGTTGTTGTACTTGTATTCTCCGGCGGTGCCGGCCAATTCGGCCCGGCCCTTGTCCAGAACACGGGGTAGAATGACATATCCACCCAGGCGGACTCGGGGACTGCGGGGGGGACGTTGGGTCAGGTTTGGGGCGGAGATCATGAAGAGGTCGGAAGCAGTCGGTTTATTTCGAAGGATTCTGACGGTCCGATACCCCGTCGGCAAGGGAAGCGTCCTTCGAATTGGCTCCGGTTCGTGTGATTTCACGTCCCATCGCAATTTGCGTTCAGGAACCGCCAATGGGTGGCGAGACAGGCTGTTCCAATAGGCGTATGCCTTGGCTCGAATGCGACTGGTTTCAACCCAAACCGCCGTTCTGACCGGGATCGGAACTGTATTGATGAGTCTTGCGACTGCCGCCGAAGCGGTGGAGACCGGCCCCCTACCCGATCTGACGCTCTCACAGTTTTTCTCCGATGGATGGTCGGAATCGTGGACCAAGCGGGCGCGTCCTGATGGTGCACCGGATCTGACATTGCTGCGGGTCCAGTCAAATCTCCTGCTGCGTTCGTTACGCACTGACAGCTTTATCGAGCAACCCACCGCCGCCAGCGGCGACAGTCGGGTATCGTCGGTCACGCCCCTCATCGAGTATGCCGTGAACCGTCGTTTGATGCCGGGATTCTTTGCCAACTATCAGGAGGTGGACCGGGTATCCGGAGGGGGACGTGAGGGATGGACCTACGGGGGTCTGATTCGGCTGCAATTGGTCGATACGGCCGACGCTTCCTACGCGTTCAATTGGAAGATGACCGCACCCAATTCAGGGTTGGGTGACCACCAGACCCTGACCAGTTTTGCCCTGGCAGGATGGCATAATCTGCAGCCATTGGGCCTCGGGCGCATGGGTGTCTTCTGGCATGTCCAGGAGGAGACGTTGCTCGGACCGAGGGTTTCAGGGTCCCGTCAAAATGACCTCACCTATGATGTCAGCCTGGCCAGAACCTGGACAGACGGCGGAGGAACCCTCGGATTCTTAAGTACCTTTATTGAGACTTATTCTAAAACCGATCTGGATGGACATCATCCAGGGAGGACGTTGGTTACCCTGACACCGGGAGTGAGGACCACCCTGGCCCATCACCATGTGGTGATGTTTGGGGTCGATTTTCCGGTCAATGCGCCGGAACCCTACGACCGCTTGTACCGGTTGACGTACATCTACAGTTTTTAGTTCGGAACGCTGAGGTCGGTCGCTGGCGAGGGAGGCCGTCAGGACCGAGCGTTTTCTTCAATCCCGGGAGTGGTCCTGCGGACGGCCCATGGGCTTCGCCCGTCCGAAATCAGCGTGGTTTGGACCGCCCCTGAATCGGCAGGAGCCTGACCATGGTGCCTTTAGAACGGGGAGGGTATGATCCCCGCAATGATTGGGGACCCACAGGAGGTACATCCAGCGGAGGGGCGTCCCGCGGTTGCGGACAAGCCCCTCTATCGACTTCAATTCCTATCGCCGCGATTTCAGCCTCGCCCTTTTGATCGTTACCAGGAGGCACGGTTGAGAGGAGGACGGCGAAGGTGGGAGACACCGCCAAAAACAAAGAAAAAGGCAACCCAGGAAATGATTCCTGGGTTGCCAAATCAACGTGAATTGGGGAGCTGGAATTAAATCCAGCCCGTCCAATTACTTGCGGGCGCGGCGATAGAACGCGAAGCCGGCGAGACCGAGGCCGCTGACCAAAGCCCAGCTGGAGGGCTCAGGAACGGGAGCAGCATAGGAAGAGAAGGTGACGGTCGCCTTCTTGCCGGACAACTGGATGGTGAGGGTCGCAGCGGTATCGGTGAAACCGGTAACCTGGGCGGTGCCCGATCCAGCAATGAGGAGGGAGGTGACTCCAGCGGAGGTCGACTTGTTGACGGTGTCGATGGAGGAGACCTTGAAGTCGTAGGTGGTGCCGCCCGTGGTGAAGGTCCAGAGGGTGAAGGGTGAACCGACGGTGGCGGGGAGGCCACCGGATTCAAAGGTGAACGGGTTGAAGGTCACCGAGGCACCATCCGTGCCGGTGTAGGTGCCATCCTGGGTGCCCAGACCGACGGTCACTCCGGAAAAGGAGGTGAACGCAGTGGCGAGAGGAATATTGGCGTCGAGAGCAGTGGATCCAGCGAAGCTGATGTCACCGGAAACTGCAGCGGCGTACATCTGGCTGGCTGCAACGAGCGCTGAGGAAGCAGCGACGAGATAGGAGGTGTTTTTCATGTGTGAATAGAGCCGAATCAAGGTTAATGAACAATCTTGGACTAACTTTGACGGCCTGAGACCGCCTTGCTAACCCAATGGTTAACCGAAGAGAGTTCCATTTAACTCAGGGAGGGGTGATTGATCAAGCAAATTTTAGTACTTTTTCCGATGAAAGTGAAATCTCAGGTGTGTGAATAGAGTATTCGCTCGTTTCTGCCCTGCCATCGCGATCTGCATTCGGTGCCAGGAATAGCTGCTCCCTCCGGTTAATGATTGCACCGGCGTCGAGAGGACTCGCTGTCCGCTGCAGTCGACGTGGAACCCTCTTTTTAGCGGGGAGGAACCCAAAATTCCGCTGATGGTTCAATGGCAGACAGGCAAATGCCAAGCCGGGCATAAAAAAAGCAGCCCGGGAAGTGATTCCCAGGCTGCTAAAATTGGTAATAATGGGGGCTGGATTTAACTCCAGCCCGTCAAATTACTTGCGGGCGCGGCGATAGAACGCGAAGCCGGCGAGACCGAGGCCGCTGACCAAGGCCCAGCTGGTGGGCTCGGGAACGGCAACGGCGTAGGAAGCGAAGGTGACCTTGGTCTTCTTGCCGGAGAGCTGGAGGGTGAAGGAACCAGCGGTGTCGGTGAAGCCGGTGATCTGAGCGATTCCGGTGCCGGAGATGGTGAGCGAGGTAACGCCAGCCGAGGAGGACTTGCTGACTCCGGTCAGGGAGCTCAACTTGAAGTCATAGGTGCTGCCGCCCGAGGTGAAGGACCAGAGGGTGCCGCTAACCGAGGCGGGAAGACCACCGCTCAGGAAGGTGAACGGAGTGAAGGTCACGGCGGCTCCATCAGTGGAGGAGTAGTCGCCAGACTGGGTGCCGAGACCAACGGTCACGCCCGAGAAGGCAGTGAACGCGGTGGCCAAGGGAACATTCGCGTCGAGGGTCGTCGAACCAGCGAAGCTGATGTCGCCCGAGATAACCGAGGCGAAGGAGCTGCTGGCGGTAACAACCGCCGCGGTGACCGCGAGAACTGCGGAGAACTTATTCATAGTCAAGTGAGTCTGCTAAGGTTGGCTAAGTTAATAACTGAAGCGCGCTGCATTGAAACCCAGGCTCAAATAAAAGTCCACTGTTTTTCTCAAAAAAATGAGGACCAACTTGAACACCAGACCCAAAACCCGGTCCATTCCCCCAAACCCTGACTTTTCCCTCCCCTTGAAATGCTCTGCTGATTTTCCCTCTTCAGGTTTCTGCTGGCTCTCCTGAAGTGTAACCGCAACCCGGTCGAAAGTGGATTCGTCCGGGTTGCGGCCATCCTAAAGTCGGCGTCTGCATCCAGCCCCAAGAAGGGGCGGATTAGCGGCGATTGCGGCGAACAAGGGCGAAGCCAGCCAGACCGAGTCCGCTGACCAAAGCCCAGCTGGTGGGCTCAGGAACGGCAACGGTATAGGCGGCAAAGGTCACTTTGGCCTTCTTACCCGTGAAAACGAGGCTGAACTGTCCCGGCGTGTCGGAGAAGCCGGTGATTTGAGCGAAACCAGACCCCCAGATGCTCACAGAGGTGATTCCCAAAGAGGTGCTTTTCTCGACATTGTCGAGCGAAGTCACCTTGAAGTCATAGACCTTGCCACCGGACTTGAAGGACCAGAGGGTCGGAGTTCCAACGACCGAGGCCGGAAGACCACCGGAAAGATAGGTGAGCCCGGTGAAATCCACCGAGGCACCATCGGTTCCGACATAATCGCCGGTCTGGCTGCCCAGACCCACGGTGACACCGACGAAGCTGTTGTAAGCGGTCGAAGTCGCAACCGAGGAATTCAGGGTGGTGGATCCCGCGAAGCTGATGTCACCGGAGATCAGCGAGGCGTGGGCCTGGCTGGCAACGACGACTCCCGCCGCGATGGCAATAAGGGAGGAGAATTTATTCATTTTCTTGATATTTGGATAAGGGTGCTCAACAAACCAATTGAAGCGCCCTTTCTTCATACGATCCCACGCGTTTTATTCCATCGTTTTTTCAGTTTTCGGCCTGAAATGGGCATTTCTGATCAATTTTCGCACCCCTCCTCTAAGGTGAATACTAAGCAAGGTGCGCGGATGTCTTAGCACCGACCTCAAGCCATGACCGATCCCCTAAGCAGAATCAGTATGGATCGCGTGTTTCTGATCCGCCCCTGGTTTTCCCGACCGTTTCTTCGATCAAAACAGACTTCTGGATGGAATCTGCTGCAACACCGCTTGCCTAAACCGACCCTGCCTTTCTAGGCTGTCCTCATGTCCTCCCTGTTCCGTACCTGCCTGGTGGCTCTGGTGCTTGCCTGGTCCGCTTCGGCGGCCGATCCGTCGACCGGATACACCCTCGCCGTCATTCCCAAAGGGACGACCCATGAATTCTGGAAGTCCATCCATGCCGGTGCCAGCAAGGCGGAGCAGGAACTCAATGCGCAGGGAACCCGGGTCAAGCTGTTTTGGAAGGGCCCGTTGCGGGAGGATGACCGGGACCAGCAAATCCAGGTGGTGGAGAATTTCACCGCCCGGAAGGTCAATGGCATCGTTCTGGCCCCACTGGATTCGCAAGCCCTGGTTGCCCCCGTCACCAGTGCGGCCCAGGCCGGGGTGCCAACAGTGGTCATTGATTCGGATCTCAAGTCGGATCAGCAGGTCAGTTTTGTCGCCACCGACAATTTCAAAGGAGGTCAACTGGCCGGCCAGTACCTGGCCAAGCTCCTCTCGGGCAAGGGCAGGGTGATTTTGCTCCGGTATCAGGTCGGAAGCGCCAGCACAGAGGCACGCGAAAACGGATTTCTGGACGCCCTTCAGGCATTTCCTGAGCTCAAGCTGATTTCCGCGGACCAGCATTCCGGTGCAACCCGGGAGACAGCGTATCAGGCGTCCCAAAACCTGCTCAACCGCTATGGCCGGGAGGTCACCGGCATTTTCTGCCCCAATGAAACCGTGACCATCGGGATGGCCAAGGCCCTGCGCGATTTGGGCAAGGCGGGTGGACAGGTTAAACTCATCGGCTTTGATTCGGGCGTTCAATCCGTCCGGGACCTCCAGAACAACGATCTCCAGGCTCTGGTGGTCCAGGATCCCCTCAAGATGGGATATCTCGGGGTGATGACCCTGGTGCGGCATCTCCAGGGCAAGCCCATTGAGAAGCGCATCGATACCGGCGT
>CAIPFS010000116.1 GCA_903864375.1 uncultured Verrucomicrobiota bacterium | reverse complement strand
CTCCCAGGTGGAGATTAGGGCATGAAGTGTGCGACCGCCGTCGGCGATGAGCTGCCGCAGGCCGGTACGCTGCTTGATGTCGAGGATCCGGATGCAGAGGACCCCGGAACCGGCCAGCAGGTAACGGCCATTTTCCATCCACAACTCCTCGACGCCGGGGAGGGAATCCCAGGTCCGACGAAGCATCGCTGACCAGGCGGTGAATCGGAACAGCCGATCGTAGGCTGATCCGTCCCTGGCGATGGTGTGAGGTGGAGGAAGGCCTCCGCCGATATCGAGGTACCTGGGCGCGAAGCGGGCCGCGTTGCAAACCTCAAGGACCGAATTCACCGCCCGGGAATAGGCGTCGGCGGTCGCCACATTGGTTCGGAGATGAAAATGGAGGGTCTCCGGGGACAGCCCCGACTTTCGCAACCGCTTCAGCGCCCGGACCGCCTCCGATGGTTCAAAGCCAAATTGGGTGGGATATTGGGGGGCACCCGGATCGAATTCCTCCGGGGTCCGCAGTCGAATCCCGGTGCGCCACCGGTCCCGAATCGCCAGCGGCAGGAGCGCTTCCAATTCCGTGGGAGAATCGAAATTCACCCGGAGCCCTGCTTCACTCCGGTGGGGCAGCCAACGGTGTTTGGCCGGTCCGTTGATCAGGAGATGGTCGACATCAAAACCGCGGTCCCGGGCCAGAAGATACTCCGCGTCGCTGACGACCTCGATGCCGCGGCCGGTGTTCCGCCACCAGTCCAATTGTCGGGTCAACGGCTGCGTCTTGCAGGAGTACCAGTGCCGGACGGGCCGCCCGAACCGGAGCTGGTCCAATTCCGACAGCCGTTGTGCGACGGAAGCGGGAGAGAACAGATAGAAGGGCGTGCGGGCGCCCTGTGCCAGGGCGGCGGAAACTCCATCCCGCCATTCGGCAAGTTGGGAAGCGGACCGGCCAAACATTCCGAATGGTTCCTCCGCACTAGCGTTTGAAGAGTGGCGCGTCCGATTTCCCGTTGCTCTCCAGATAGGCGAGAAGGTCGAGCACCTCGTCCTTTTCCAGGACATTGATCAAGCCCTCGGGCATGGGAGACACCTTGGAGGCAAGCCGACTGCCCACGTCGGTTTTGGCGAGTTCCTTGCGGGTTCCGTTCAACGGATCGATCAAGACCACGTAGTGATCCGCCGCATCCTCGAGCAGACGGCCGGTGACCTCGTCGCCATTCTTCAGGGTGAAGGTGAGGGCCTGGTATTGTTCGCTGATGACCGCAGAAGGATGGATCAAACTGTCGAGAATATCGGTCCGCTTGTAGCGACTGCTGAGTCCGGTGAGGTCCGGTCCGACCGCCCCTCCTTCACCGTTGAATTGGTGGCAGACGATGCATTGAGCCTCATGAAAGGCGGTTTTTCCCCGGGAGAAATTCCGGCCTGAACCAACCTGGTCGAGGAGCGGGGCGAGGTCTTCGGTTTTCCATTCCTGGACGAGATGACGCTGGGTGGCCGCGGCAGCGAGGGTGACGGGGGCGGTCTTGTAGGCGGCTCCAGTGATCCAGGGGGCAAATTCCCCCCGTTCATCATCGGACATGTTGCTGACCACCTGTTTCCGGAGATTGGACAGGAAGTTGGCGTAGCTGGCTCCATTGCCGGCCTCGAGGTCGACATCCTTGAACCACTTCACAAATTCATCGGGATGGCGGGCGGAGCTGATGAGGTAATTGCCGCCGGCGGGATAGGTGGCTCCGCCGTCTTTTTCCGGGGGGCGTTGGTAAAACCAGGCGAAGTAGCGTTTCCGGTCTTCCGCCGTCCAATGATACTTCAGCTGACGAAGAACGGACTGATAGTGCAGTTGTTCTTCCTGGGTGGCCGCGCCGTCGCGCAACGCCAGGGTTTTGGTGATCACGTCAGGGGCCTCGAGCGCTGCGAGGATCTGGGACAATTCCCGATTGAGAGGCCAGCTGGCCGCGGGAAAGCTCTTGCTGAGCCGTTCGGTGGCCATTTCGCGCAGCTCAGAGGGGATGCCATGACGGGCGAAGCTGACCTCGATGGTCCGCAGTTTGAGAAGTTGGAGTTCCTCGGGGAGTGATTTGAGCGGCCACTGTCCGAGTGCCTTGAGCATTGGCACCTGATCGGAGTCGGTTCCGACCCGGGCCAGTCCGAGAAAGGCGGTGAGCGCGGTCAGGGGGTCTTTTTCTTCCAATGCCCGGTCCCGCCATTCGGGAACTGGCTGGGACTCGATGGCCAGGCGGGCGGCGAACCGGAGGTGGCGGTCGGGTGAACCCAACGACTTCCAGACCTTGTTGACGGCACCCATGGCGACCCGCCCGTGATAGGTTTCAAGTTCATGGCGAAGCTTGCGGGCCTCGGCTCCGGTTGAGGCCATGGCTGAAGGGGCATCAGCCGAGCCGGCTTCCGGGTGGCTGACCCGATAGAGGCCGGACTGGGTTCCTCGTCCACCCGTGGTGAAGTACAGGGCTCCGTCCGGTCCAATTTCGAGGTCGGTGACATTGAGGGGTTTGCCCTGGACGAAGGTTTCAGATCCTCCGGTATAGCTCGCACCATTGGGCGTCAGGTGGATGGCGACGATTCGACCATAGCTCCAATCCATGGCGTAGAGAGCCTGCTGATACCGGACAGGGAACTTTGCTCCGGTGCCGAATTTGACGCCGGTGGGAGAACCGACGCCGATGTTGACCACCGGAGGGAGCGAGTCCTGGTAGTAGGTGGGCCACTTGCCGCTGCCTTCACGAAAGCCCTGATCACCGCCATCTACAATGTGGTAGATGCGAATGGGCCGGTACCAGGGGGTTCCCCAATCCCATTCCATGTCCGAATCGAAACCGAAGAGCTCGCCATCGGGGTTGAAGGCGATGTCGTAGGTATTGCGTTCCCCGGAGGCCAGCAGGGTGGCCTCATGTCCGTCCTTGTCGAATCGCAGGACGAAGCCGCCGGGCGGCTTGCGACCGGCGCCGAATCCGTTGCCGTCCTCCATGCGGGGCAGCACCAGGTCGTCCGCATAATTTTTCATGGGCGACAGCGGGGAGATGTCGTCCGGAATATCGACGAAGTTACCGCAGACGGTGTAAAGCAGGCCGTCGGGCCCCAGCACGATCCCGTGGGCGCCATGTTCTCCGCCGCCGCCGTCGTTGCCGGAGCTTTTCCAGCGGCGGATGAGTTCAACTTTGTCGTACTGGTCATCGCCATCGGTATCGGTCAACCGGTAGAGGTGATAGCCCTGTGGGCCCTCTCCGTTGACGTAGAGGGCTCCGTAGACGTGGAGCAACCCCATGGCACCGCTCACGGGAAGTTTGATCGGCTCCACTGAGGCCACCTGACCCGCCTCGCTCAAGGTGATCCGGAGCATGGGCTCGTTGCCCTGGGGACTGACAATCAACCGGCCTTTGGGATCGACGGTCATGCAGACCCAGGAGCCTTCATTCGTGGCGGCGCTGCGGAGCAGTTCCACCTTAAATCCAGGCGCCACCTGGATCTGATTGGCGGGGGTTTGGGCGGCGATCGGTCGGAAACAGAGAACCGCAAGGGTGAGGGAAAGGAGGGGGCGGAACGTCACGGGAGATTGGATAGGCCAGAATCCCGAAATTGGCAACGGTCGCTTGGCATGAACATTTTGCCATCTAAAGTGTCTTTCTTCGCGTGTTTATGAATGGACCAAGCCGGTGGATCGGTGCGTGGATGGGGATTGGTTTTCTGTGGTCAGTCGCGATGTGCCGCGGTGCGGAGAGCTCGCCGGCGGAGGCGCCGCCGGAGACTTCGCTGGATGTTCGACGCGATGCCACCGTGGTGGCCGTGGAAAAAGTTCTGCCCAGCGTGGTCAACATTGCCACCCGCAGCCGGGTGGAAAACGACCCTCAGGAGCAGGCGCTCCGGCAGTTTCTGGGGATTCAGCGACGACCCGAGGAACAGTCCAGTCGGGGTTCCGGGGTGGTCATCAGTGAGGACGGATACGTCCTGACCAACGTGCATGTGGTGGGTGATGCCGATGAAATCTGGGTGACCTTTTTCGACAGTCCCGAGCCCATTCCCGCCCAACGGGTGGCGGGATCCCTCGACAAGGACGTGGCCCTGCTGCGCCTCAAACCCAAGAAGGAGCGTCATTTCCGTCCGGTCCGCTTCGCCAAGGATGATGATCTGCTTTTGGGCGAGACCGTGCTGGCTTTGGGTAATCCGTTCGGGTTGAACGGTTCCATCAGCCGGGGTATCCTGAGCTCCAAGTCACGCCGGCAGGACGGTGCAGACCCGGGGGCCGGACATCTCGACATCGCCGACTGGCTTCAGACCGATGCCTCGATCAATCCTGGAAATTCCGGTGGGCCCCTGATCAACCTTCGGGGCGAGTTGATCGGGTTGAACGTGGCCATTCTCAATCCGCAGATGGGGGCCCAGGGCATTGGTTTTGCCATTCCCATCCGCCGCATCAATCAGGCTTTGGCGGAAGTGCTCAGTGGCGAATCGGTGGGGGGTGGTGCGGCGCGCCTGTGGTTTGGTGCGCGCCTGGAACCGGGACTGCGCCCGCTGACGATCCAGGCGGTTCAACCCGCGAGCCCGGCGTTCGAGGCGGGGTTGAAGGCCCGGGACGTCATCCTTGAGGTGGATGGCCGTCGGTCCGGCAGCATGATTGACTTCAATCAGGCCCTGGTCGCCGCTGGAGATGAGCGGGATCTGGACCTTCTCGTCCGGCGGTCGGGGCAGAGTCTTCATCTGACCTTGCGTCTCAAGCAGGAACGGAAGGTGTTCAACAATGAGATGATCCAGCAGCGGCTGGGGTTGACCCTTCGTCCGGTTCAGGGCGGCTTCGCGGTGGCAACGGTCGAGCGGGGTGGACCGGCGGCCAAGGCAAACCTGGAGCCGGGCAACTACCTGACGGCCATGGACGGCCAGCAGCCGGATGATCTGGTTTCCGCCGCCAAACTCGTGGCCAGCAAGGCACGTGGCGAGGTGATTGAACTCGGTGTCCTCATGGTGGAACGGAACGGATTTTTTCAACGCCGCTACCAGGGAACGGTGTCAGTAAAATTGCGGTGAGCCGGTTCCAGGCACAAAAACCCGCCGCATGCCAGCTGCTTCCGGAAGAGTTTGGGCTTTGGCCCCGCTCCCGCTCCGCTTAAGGTAGCGTGACGCAATGGATTCAACGCCCATCATTGAGGTGATCGACCTGGTCAAAGAGTACCCGGGTCGTACCGCATTGGATCGGCTGAATTTTGTGGTCGGACGGGGAGAAGTGGTCGGGTTTCTGGGTCCCAATGGGGCTGGAAAATCCACCACCATGCGGATTTTGTCCGGGTTCATGCCTGCCACCCGGGGTACCGCCCGGGTCGCGGGATTTGATGTCTTTCGCGAGGCGGAGGAGGTCCGCCGCCGGATTGGGTACATGCCGGAGAACAATCCGCTGCACCTGGACATGCGGGTGCGGGAGTATTTGAGATTTCGGGCGCGTCTCAAGGGATTGGGAGGACGCCGCCGTCGGCAGCGGGTCGATGCCGTGCTGCAACAGTGCGGTTTGACCGATGTGCAGAACCGGATCATCGGACAACTGTCCAAGGGGTTCCGTCAACGGGTGGGCCTCGCCGACGCCCTGGTGCATGAGCCGGACCTCATCATTCTGGACGAGCCGACCATCGGGCTGGATCCGCACCAGATCCGGGCCGTGCGGGCTCTGATCAAGGAACTGGGCCAGAAGCACACCGTTTTTCTGTCCACCCACATCCTGAGCGAGGTGGAAATGACCTGCTCACGGGTCATCATCATTCATCAGGGCCGGATTCTGGCGGCGGACACCACCCAAAACCTGGAGCGCGACCTGGCATTGGATGGGCAGGTGGTGGCTGAAATGGCCGCCCCGGTCGACTCGGTGGTGGAGGCGTTTCGTGATTTTCCGGAGCTCGAGGCGCTGGACGTGGTGGT
>CAIPFS010000115.1 GCA_903864375.1 uncultured Verrucomicrobiota bacterium | reverse complement strand
TTGGATTGCACGGAGGACCAAATTACCCGCAGCGGTCGGTTGAATCCGAGTGCGGCCATCCGGCAGCGGCGTGGCGACTGCTGGCCCTGAAATCACGGTCATCGAGATGGGGAGAGGGTTGTCCGCGACGGGCTGGAGCAGCGTTTCCGAACCGAATTGAAACGAAGGGGTTGTGGTGAGACGGATTGATTGGGTGTCGCGCACGAAGAGTTCGATGGGACTGGTGGCGGTGGATCCGCCGCGATTGCTGACCACGGCGCGGTAGTTGCCCGCCTGTTCGACCGTCACGGACGGCAGTTCCAGGGTTGAGGTCTGTGTTCCGATGTATTCTGTCCCCTCGGGGAGATCCGCCCAGACTCCATCCAATCCGGCGAACTGCCATTGGTAGTGTAGGTGCTCACCCGATGCCGTGATCGACAACAATTGCCGGGCCTTGGGTGCCGAGGAGATGGCCCGATACCGGGTCGGCGCGGCTTCAGGGGCGGCGGGGAACTGAAACCCGATGCGGATGACATTTGTCCCAAGCAGGGCGGTTGGAAAATTGTCTCCTCCTAGTTGAATCTGACTTTTGAGGACTCCGGCTAGATAGGCGTCTTCAAACGTCGGCCCGGAATTGAGGTCCCAGGCGCGAATGGTCACCGTCGTTCCGTCGAGCGGGAGGGTTCCTGGAATTGAAGTGGATGGCAGGGGAAAGCTTCCGTCGACGGGCAACGTAAAGGAACTGAGAAGGCGAGTGTCGGCGAGGATTTCGACCTGACATCGCTCTTTCCCCATCGGATTTCCATCAACGTCGAAGATCTTCACCAACGAATCGGGGGCCTGGAATATGCCGGCGGCAGGGGTGTCGGCGCGGATGAGCTTGATCTGGTTTGGTGGATTGGTGCGTACCCAAGCAACGGATTCCGACGCATCCAGGATGACAGTCCCCGTTCCGCGGAGTTTGGCGTTTTCGTAGCTCGACCCCGTCTTTGGATCCCAAAGACGGAGGATTGCCAAAGCGCCCCAATCGAAATTGCCTCGGGACCAATTCAGACCGCTGGTGGGTCCGAAAGGCCAACCCCGATCCGTCTGCAGAATCGCTGGTCCACTTGGATTCGGTGCAAACACCCTAAAAGCTAAAGACCGAGGGATTTCACCCGAGGGATCCACAATGGGATACGAATTACCTGCTAGTGGGCCCACAAGTTGAAGCGGGGGGCCGAAACCAAAAGGAACATCCGGGTTCCCCTTCTTTCTGCTGAGACTCACAGTCTCGCGGAAAGCTACGTCGAACAGGCTTGGCGGTAGAGTAATCTCGTTGGAAAGAGTCATCTTGGCCCGGACCGTTGCGAAGCCATGGCCCTGACTTAGGGCGGAGGCAAACGTCGCACCAACGGAGGCATCCCAAATATGGACCGTGATCACCCGAGAAGTTCCAGGGAGGGGGTCATATACAACGCCCAGCGTGAAAAACCCGTCTTTGCAGAACCAGCCACTCGCGAGCACCGTTGCGTAATCCTCAAGATAGATTTCAACCCTCGCCACAAATTTCTCAAGCGGGGCATCGCCATACTCCCTTAGGACCGCAGCGCCTCCCAGATTGCTGGCCGAAAAGTAGCCGTCTGCATGGCTGACCGTGGATGCGAAGAGCCAGCACATCACGAGAAGCCACCAGTACGAAGTCGTTCGGAGCACTGGGCTCCGTGGCGGCTCCGGTCGGCTGGGTGAGGAACGCATAGTGAGCGGGGGCGACGACTCCTTGTGAGAACGATGCTAGTGGAGCAGAACCCGGGCCGGAATTCAATGCGGCGACGTTCCAATTGCGGACTGAGTCGAAAGTCTCAAGTCGAAGGTCGAAAGTCGCGAACCTCTGAGGTGGGGCGGCGCTGCGGCGCCGCCGTAACGGCCCGTTTCGCGCGAGCGGGACGCCCAAGCGCGTAGCGAGGGTCTCAACCTGGGAGGCGACTCGATGCGGTGGTGGTAACCCTCCGTCCGGGTGGCCACGACGGCGCTTTGCTGGTCGTGGTGAAGTGAGGGCTGACCGGCAGGTCCGGCCCCACCTTGTGGACGCGCTTTGCTTCGTCTTTTGGCGTTCCACCCGCAGTTTCCGCACCC
>CAIPFS010000114.1 GCA_903864375.1 uncultured Verrucomicrobiota bacterium | reverse complement strand
CTCGCTCCATCGGCACATTTCACAAAGTTACAAATTTGACCATTTCGGCACCGGTTTCGTGGAAATTCTGGCGGCCGAACAAAGTTTCTCCAGCACGTCCTGGTATCAGGGAACCGCCGATGCCGTCCGCAAGAACCTGGTTCATCTGCGCAACAACTCATTCGACTATGCGTTGATCCTTTCCGGGGATCAGCTGTACCGGATGGATTTCAGGAGAATCATTGAGGCCCATGCGGAGAGCTCGTCCGATATCACCATCGCCACCCTGCCCGTCATGGAACACGACGCGCAGGCGTTGGGCATCCTTCAAATCAACCCGGAACGCCGCATCGTCCGTTTCGTCGAGAAACCCAAGGACCCGGACCTTCTCTCCTCTCTTCGGCTCGACCGATCCGCCTACCCCGGATTGGGCATTCGCGGCGACGAACAGCTGTACCTCGCTTCGATGGGTATTTATGTCTTCAACCGCGAGGTCCTGTTCGACCTGCTGGAAAATGAGTTGACCGATTTCGGCAAGCATATCATCCCGTCCGCCATCGGAACCCACCGGGTTTTCAGCTATGTCTTCCAGGGTTATTGGGAGGATATCGGGACGATCCGCAGCTTTTTTGACGCCAATCTCGACCAGACGGAACTCCTTCCGAAGTTCAACTTTTTTGAACCCCCGGTCTTCACCCGGCCCCGGTTCCTGCCGGCGTCAAAAATCAACGGGGGATCCATTTCCCAGGGAGTTCTGGCCGACGGTTGCATCATCAACAATGCCCGGATTGACCGATCCGTGATCGGACTGCGCAGCATTCTGGAGGAGGGATCGCACCTCCAACGGGTCGTCATGATGGGTGCGGACTACTATGACAGCCCCTCCCGGATGACCCGCCCTGAAAATCAGGGCATTCCGCTCGGAATCGGCAGGGGTACACGCATCGAGAATGCCATCGTAGACAAGAATGCCCGAATCGGAGAGCACTGCGTCCTTTCCCCGGCCGGGAAGCCAGACCATGTGGATCATCCCCTCTATTTCATCCGGGATGGGGTTCTGGTGATTCCCAAGAACGGGGTCATTCCGAACCATACCATCCTCTAAACGGGCAAACTTTCGCTTGCCCGGCAGTGGTGATCCCGACGAACGTCCCGGGGCGACGTGCCGTCGAATGGCATCCGCATAGTCTCCCATGCGATTCCTGTCTTTGTTTTTTCGCGGTGTTCGCTGGCTCCTGCCAGTCGTGCTGGGCTTCGCATGCTGGACTGGAACGCCGCGCCTGCTCGCGGGTACGGCGCCCATCATCACCCTTCAGCCCCAGAGCACCAACCTCACGATCGGTCAGAACGCCATCTTGTCGGTGGCGGCGGATGGAACCGCTCCTCTGAACTATCAGTGGGTCCTGAACGGAACCAATCTTCTGTGGGCCACCACGCCCGCCATTACTCTGACCAATGCCAGCTATCTGACCGTGGGACAATATTCAGCGGTCGTCACCAATGCGTTCGGGAAGGCCACGTCCGCATCGGCCACCATCGGTCTCAGCGCGGTGCCCATCATCACCAATGGTCCGGTTTCCACAGAGGTTTATTTGGGACGCGACGCCAGTTTCTCGGTCGAAGTCTATAGCCTGACCCAGGTCGGATATCAGTGGTTTTTTGGTTCAACCCTGCTGACGGGTCAGACCAATCCCGTCCTCCACCTCGGCGGTGTCACCAACGAAAATGCCGGGTCCTACTATGTTTACATGACCAATGCGGTGGGCGGGACAACCAGTTTTTCCGCCCAATTGACCGTGGACCCCTGGCCGGCTCCCTCCATCCGTCTGGGCGATCCCACGGTGAGCTCCGATCAGCTTTGTTTTCCAGTCATCTACCTCGCCAATGGGGCCGAAACGAATTTCAGCTTTTCACTCCGGTATGATCCGGCGGTCCTGACCAACGCCCGCTTCGACCTCTCCGCCATTTCGGTTGGCACCAACGTGACGGTGGCGCTTTCATCCAATGCCGTCGGTGCGTCCGTCCGCCTTCCCTCCTCGGTTCTGATATACCCCGGGGAAACCAATCTGGGTGTCGCCCGCTTCAATCTGCTTCCCGGTGCCACCAATCTTTTCGCCGGTCGCATCGAGTTTGCCGGCCTGCCACTACCCTTGCTCGCAGAACCGCCCCTCAGCAATTACTTGACCATCACGACCAATGTTTCGATTGCCTACTTCCCGACCAATGGTCACGTCGGGTCGCTGACCAACACGGTCGTCGTCACCAACACGGTCATTGCAACCGAGGATCTCCCGCCGGTGTTCACCGGGGCTTCCGTGGGTCCCGCCCTGAATTTTGCCAACGGACTCATCGAACAATCGGTCGAAATCGCCAATCCAGGCAGTCGTCTCGTCGACAATCTGTTTCTGCTGGTGGCCTACAACGACACGTTGGGGACGGTTGCCCAAACCAATCCCATCACCCTGTTCAATGCCACGGGGACCGTTATTCCCAGCGGATGGTTTATCAACGAAGGAACGATTGCTCCGGGGGAACATCGCTGGCTCCTCCTTCAGTACTATTCCTCCGATCGGGTGACCATCCCTCATCCGACACTGGAGATTGCCGGAACGAGCGTGGTGATCACCAACGGCCCCGCCGGGAGCCTCAAGACCGTCGGTGCCACCAATCTGGCTGCCCAGGGATTTACCCTCCAATTTCCCTCCCAGACTAATTTTCACTATTATGTCCAGTACGCTCCCAGTGCCGCCGCTTTGACCGATCCGGCACAGGCGCAGACCGTCATCCCCGCCTTGCGTGGAACCGGTCACCCCATCCAATGGACCGATACTGTTTCTCCCAATGGGACCAACGGAGTTCGGGATACCGTTCGGGTCTATCGCGTGATCGAAACTCAGTAAAAACCGCCGCAGAATGAACCGCCCCCTCACCCATTTCCATCAGACCATCGCGTTGGCCTGCGGCTTGACCGCCCTTTCGCCGGCGGGGTTTGCCGCCGACACTTCCACCAATACGCCGCCCGTTCGGGTGGATCTGGACGACGAAGCTGACCACACGGGGTGGTTTGTCCGCCTCGGTGCCCGTGCGACCAGCGGTCTCAAGGTGAGCCTGCAGGACCATCAGGCAGCCCCGTCCATCGTTCCCGGTCAATACGATAACGGATACGTTCATCCGGACATCAGCGGTAGCACAGCCACCACCTGGAACTGGGGCTACACCTCGGCTTCCCAGGTGCAGAATGGCAGTGTCAATCTCACCCGTTTGGACGGAACCCCCCGGGCAGGGACGTTCGATTATCCCAGCAAATCATTGTATGGCGGCGAAGCAGTCGTTGGGGTTGAGATGGCTCGCTTTGATTTTCGAAAAAGGGAGGCCAAGTTTGGTTTTGAAGCGGGCTACAGCTACAGCCAGATCAAAACCCAGTCCAAGTCGGTCACGACAGGCACCGTGACCTACACCTCCGATGCCTATGGTCTGGGTGGTCTCACCCCGCCGGCGGCTCCGTACTCAGGGAGTTATGGCACGCCGGGACAGTTGATTTCATTGAACCCGGTCTCCGCCGCACCGGTGACCTCGGCTGCAGCCTCCTCGCTTTCAAGCCAGATTCAGGGCGAATTTCACAACATCCGGATTGGCCCCTGGATTGATCTCCCCTGGAGCAGTCGCTTCAGCACGGCGTTTAGTGCCGGCTATTCGACCATTTACGGACGTGGAATCCTCGATCTGACGGAGAGCGTTTCCATTGCCAATTCGGCGATTCCACCGATTGCCCTCCCGTCCGGACGTTATACGCGCACCCAATTCATTCCGGGTGCCTACCTCCAAATCCGGCTGGAATACCGATTGACCCGATTGGTGGGGGTCTACGTCGGGGGGGAATTCCAGTACAACACCGGCATGACCGTCGACGCTCCCACCCGGGCGGCCCGCTTCGATCTCGGATCCACCTACGGGGGTGTCGCCGGCGTATCCTTTAACTTCTAGTGGTCGACGGGCCGGGACCACGGCGAGCCAGGGGGGTTTTCCCGGTTCAAAGCTGAATCCGTTTGCCTTTTGATCAGGCTCTGGTTACAAGGACAATCTTTGTTTTCCCTGTCATTGACCCAATAAATGTATGCCGAATGCCTTTCATCCTTCCATTGAAGGTGCCCAACACGGGGCAAAAAGCCTGACTCAGTTTCTGGACTACGCCAAGGCGGCAGGTGCTGCCGGGGCTCAGCCAAGCAACTACATGCTGGCCAACGGCAAGGGAGGCTTCCTTCCGGTTGCTCAAATTTTGGAGGCATTCGAGTCACGTGG
>CAIPFS010000113.1 GCA_903864375.1 uncultured Verrucomicrobiota bacterium | reverse complement strand
GGTTGCCGTGCTTGGCGACCAGCACCCCCGCCGCTGAACAGACCAACGCGACGGTGGTCGAAATGTTGAAGGTGCCGAGGCGATCTCCCCCGGTTCCGCACACATCCAGCATCTCCCGTCCGGCAAATCGTTCGGGAGTGGGAAGCGCGAGGGAACGGCTTCGAAGGGCGCGGACAAATGCCGCCAGCTCGGCAGGCGTCTCGCCTCGAACAGCGAGGGCGATGAGAAAGTCCGCCTTGACCTCGGCGGCAATGGACTCATCCAACAGCTCGGTGACCGCACGCCCCACCTCCTCCTCGGTCAGACACGTCTTCAGACGAAGCTCCCCCGTCAGGTCCTGAATCAGCATGGACGGATAGTGCCGTTCAGGTCCCGGAGAGCGAAATGAATTTCATGCGGACAGAGTGTCCTCATGCCCATAAGACAGGCGCTTGCGTCAGTTTGTCCAAGAGTCATCTTAAAACGATGCTCCCGGTCGAAATCATTCGACCGGGAATCAAGAACCAACCATGCCCGAACCTCTTGAACGTTCCCGATCCCACCGCTTCTGGATTCCGGTACTGCTCCTTCTGATCGCCCTGGGGGCCGCGGTCTATGTCCGCCAGCGCGACGATTTGGACCGCAATTTCAAGGCATGGATTACCCTCGGTGTTCCGATCTTGATCACCCCGTTGATCATCCTTTGGTTCCTTTTCCTCAGCCGATATCGCTGGTCGATCCGTCTCATCGGCCTGGCGATCCTCATTGTTCTCGGTCTGGCCATCCCGCGGCTGGTTCGAATTGAATCGGCAGTGAACGGCACCGGCCTGCTCAAGGTTGCCTGGCGATGGGAACCGACCAAGGACGAGGTTCTCGCCTCCCGCCTTTCTCAACAGCCGCAGCAGCCGACCGGACGTTCCACCTCCACGTCGTCTGCCGCTGATTTTCCCCAGTTTCTCGGTCCGGATCGAAAAAACGAAGTTCGAAACGTGACCTTCGACCGCAATTGGAAGGACAACCCGCCCAAGCTGTTGTGGCGCCAGCCCATCGGCCTGGGATGGTCTTCCTTTGCTGTCGTGCAAGGCAGGGCCGTCACTCAGGAACAGCGGGGAGAAGATGAACTGGTCACCTGCTACGAAATTCGATCTGGCGCCCTGTTTTGGGCACACACCAACCAGGTGCGCTTCATTGAACTTCAGGGAGGCGATGGTCCCCGCGCCACACCAACTATCGCCGACAATCGGGTGTATGCCCTGGGAGGCACAGGCATTCTGGATTGCCTCGAGCTCTCGTCGGGTCGTCTCGTCTGGAGTAAATCGGTATTGGAACTCGCCAAGCAATCGAATCTGACCTGGGGTAAGTCCAGCTCTCCATTGGTTTACGATGATTTGGTCGTTGTGACGGGGGGGCGGGGAACCGGCCCGACGGTATTTGCTTATCGGAGGAGCAATGGCGATCTGGCGTGGACCGCCGGCGATGAGGAGGCCAGTTATGCCTCGCCCGCTTTGGTGACGCTTCAGGGTAAACGCCAGGTGCTTTCGTTGAATGCCTCCAAACTCATCTCCCTCGATCCAGGTACCGGCAAGGTGCTCTGGGAGTTTACCTGGGCACCCAAGGCCAAATGGCCTCGCAGTTCCCAGTCGGTCGCCTTCGGGAATGACCGGGTGTTTATCTCGGCGGGATACGGTCTCGGCTCCATTGTCTTGAAGGTGAATCTGAAACCCGGTGACGCCTGGGAAGTCGCCGAGGACTGGTCTGCCAAGACCATGAAGACCCAATTCAACAACGTCTCACTCCTGGATGGATTTGCCTACGGAATTGACGACGGCTTGATGGCCTGTGTGGATCTCACTTCCGGCGCCCGGAAATGGAAGGACGGACGCTACGGATCCGGTCAATCATTGCTCGTGGACAACGTGCTTTTTGTCCAGGACGAGAAAGGGCCGCTCGTCCTGGTGGAAGCCAAACCCGGTGGATGGAATGAACTGGCCCGTCTGGACGCATTGACCAGCAAGACTTGGAATAATCCGGTGGTTGCCAATCCCTATCTGCTGGTGCGTAATGACACCGAAGCCGCCTGTTACCAATTGCCGCAACCCCGCAGCGAACGGGCGGCAGCGCGGTGACGATGATATGCGTCTACGACAGTCTCTCGTTCGTTGTCTCCTCCTGGCCTCCGGTATTCTTTTTCTCTTTCGGACCCATGGGGATACCGGAGACTGGCAGCCTTTGGCGGCTCAACTCGCCCGCATCTCCGCCGCACTGGAACGGGTCGGATCGCCCCTCGAACCCGGCGAGCTGAAGCAGTTTGAAGCAGCGTTGCATTCGGTCGATGCATCCGCAGGACGGCGGCAAGCCGAGGCCATCCTTGACCGGTATGTCCTGATCCTGGTGGACATCAACCCCGAGATGCGTGTCAAGGTGGCCGCCGGAGGGGCACACGCCGATCTCACTGAAAGCGGCTGGCGAACCTACCTCATCAAGGTCAGCAACCATGCCGGATTTACCGGCAGCCTGAGGGTTCAAAGCCCGCAGGCCCGGCAGCTTCACAACGCACCGGCCCAACAGACTAACGACCTTTGGCTGGACATCGACCTCTTCGACGCGCAACCACTTCAGAAAAATCTGGGTGGCTTGCCACTCGAATATCGATTGATCCAATTCTATTCGCGGGACCATGGCCCACGAGAAGCCAAGCTATCCCTGGACATCGGCCAGGGAACCCAGGACCTCGGATTTCGCAGTGAATTGGATGTCCTCTTCACCTGCCATCCGTCCCATCCTGTTCACCTCGAGGTCCGGGATGAGGCAGGTCAACCGACCACCGGCTCCCTCCTCATCACGGACCTCAACGGGCACATCCTCCCTGCCCCCTCCAAGCGGCTGGCTCCCGATTTTTTCTTTCATTCCCAGATCTACCGGCACGATGGCGAAACCCTGCTTCTCCCCGAAGGCCGATACCACGTTCGCTTTCAGCGGGGACCGGAATCCCTCCCGGAAGAGCGCGAGGCGACCGTCGGGCCGGGTGAGAACCGATGGAGCTTCCGGGTGGTTCGATGGATTGACCCCTCCAGACTGGGTTGGTGGTCGGGCGATCACCACATTCACGCTGCCGGTTGTGCCCACTACAGCAAGCCGAGTGAGGGAGTGCACGCCGACGACATGATGCGCCATGTCCTCGGGGAGGATCTTAAAGTTGGAGCCAATCTTACCTGGGGACCGTGTTTCGACTACCAAAAGCAATTCTTCCGCGGAACGGATGATCCCGTCTCGGCCTGGCCTTATC
>CAIPFS010000112.1 GCA_903864375.1 uncultured Verrucomicrobiota bacterium | reverse complement strand
GTCGACACCAGTTCCGAGTTTTATTCGACGGTCATCAGCACGCGAACCTATGAGGACCGGCTGAAAACCCTGGCCGAAGTCCGGCGGACCCGGATGACGCTCTGTTCCGGTGGCATCATTGGAATGGGAGAATCGGTGGAAGACCGTCTCAAGATGCTTCAGACTCTGGCATCGATTGAGCCGCATCCTGAATCCGTTCCGATCAATCTGCTCAGTCAGGTACCGGGAACGCCGATGGCTGACCAGCCCGAATTACCTGTCTGGGACGTCGTCCGCATGATTGCAGTCGCCCGGATCCTCATGCCGAAATCGGACGTTCGGCTCACAGCGGGGCGTATCAAATTAAGCCCCGAAGCCCAGGCCCTCTGCTTCCTGGCCGGAGCAAACTCGATCTTTTCGAGTGAGACCGAATTCATGCTGACCAAGGCGGTGGCGTCCCCCAGTTATCAGGCGGACCAGTCGCTGCTTTCCGCCCTGGGAATGACGCTTCGGGCTCCTTTTTCGAATCCACATTCCCCCCGAGGCTCGGAATTGGCGGCTGGACTGACGGCCTGACGGACCATCCGTGGGCCGATCAATCGGCAAATCAGTGGGCGGTCTGGTTTGACACTTTGGGGGAGTGACCGCCTATTCTCACCGGCCATTTTATCGCATGAAGCGTTCCCTCCTTTTTTCCGGTCTGGCGTTGTTTGCCGGGGTCTCCGTCTTTGCGGAGCCCGTCGATTTCAAACGTCAGGTTCGTCCCCTGCTCGAGATGTACTGCCTGAAATGCCACGGCCCGGAGAAGCCCAAAGGCGGACTCTCGCTGGTGACGCTGGCCGGGGCTCTCAAGGGAGGCAAGTCAGGCGTGGCATTGGTTCCAGGCGACCCTGAAAAATCACCGCTTTATACCTCCACGGTGCTCCCGGCAGACAACGATGATGCCATGCCGCCCAAGGGCGATCGATTGACGGCACAGGAGACCGGAGTGTTGAAGGCGTGGATTCAGGAGGGGGCCCGGTGGCCGGAGGAGATCAGTCTTCACCAGACGGAGAAGGTGGATTTCGTCAAGCAGGTGAAGCCGATCTTCGAGGTGAATTGTGTTTCCTGTCATCGGGAGGGACTGGCCAAGGGTGACCTGCGGATGGACATCAAGGAGGCGTTCTTCAGATCACCGGACGTGGTGCCGGGCGATGCCTCCAAGTCCAAGGTCTACACCAGCATGGTCCTGCCGGCAGACCATGATGATCTGATGCCCCCGAAGAAAAAGGGTGGGCCTCTGCCGGTCGACCGAAGCGATATCGTCCGTGACTGGATCGATCAGGGAGCTCACTGGCCTGACGGCGTAACCCTTCAGCCGCGCGAACCGGACTCCTCCTCCAGTCGCGATGATCTGGCTGTGATCAAGGCGGTCCATGCCCTGCTGTTGAAAAACAGCCCCGTGGCACCGGGCACGCCCCTCCAGGCCTATTCGGAAAAGATTTCAGGGACAGACGCCGCGTTTGACCTGGTTCCGATTCCCGGTGGTGAATTTGAGATGGGAAGTCCTGAGGCAGAAGCGGGACACAAACCGGACGAGGGTCCGGTTCACAAGGTCAAAATCGAGCCCTTCTGGATGGGTAAGACCGAAGTCACCTGGAATGAGTATGAGCTCTTCATGTTTCCATCGTTGGAAAAGGGAACCAATGTTAGCACGGAGCGGGTCAACCGGGAGCTATTGATCCTCAGTGATTTTGCCGTTCCCGCCGACGGGAGCAATCCCTATACCGGCAAGGAGGCCGATGCTGTCAGCCGTCCCACCACCCCCTACGTGGAGATGAGTTTTGGCATGGGCAAGGACGGTTTCCCCGCCATCAGCATGACCCACTTTGCCGCCCTTCGCTACTGCCGGTGGTTGAGTGCAAAGACGGGCCATTACTACCGATTGGCGACGGAAGCAGAGTGGGAGTATGCCTGCCGGGCCGGGACCAAGACGCGATTCTTTTGGGGGGATGACCCCGCGCAGGCTGCGGATTACGCCTGGTTCTTTACCAACGCCGATGGCAAGTACCAGAAGGTGGCGACGAAAAAGCCGAATCCCTGGGGGCTCTACGATATGCTCGGAAACGTGGCAGAGTGGGTGATGGACGGATATACCGCCGACGCGTATGCAACACTCCCGGCCGAGAATCCCTGGAAGCCGGGCTTCAAGGAATATCCTCATGTGGCGCGCGGAGGATCCTGGGATGATGAAGCGGACCTGCTGCGTGTGGCGGCCCGCCGTCCCAGCGAACCCGCCTGGAAGATGCGGGACCCTCAGTTGCCTAAATCCAAATGGTACCTGACCGATGCCCAGTTCCTGGGCTTCCGGGTGGTCCGGCCCATGCAGATTCCCGCGACGCCGGAGGAATTGGCCCTGGTTTGGACCAGCTTTCCGCCCAAGAAGTAAGGCCCTCAAAACTTTGGATTGCCCCGGGGTTTCGAATCGATAGTCTGCCGGGGTTCCCTGACGGTTAGCATTATCCTGTGAATCCCGCCGGGCTTGGGCCCGTCGGTGTTTGCGACGCATCAAGACTATGAATCCAAGCCCGATCCTTACGCCGGTCAATCGCCGGCATTTCATCACCACCACGGGTGCCGCAGTGGGTGCCCTCGCCATCAGTCGCATTGCCCATGCCGCCGGGAGTGACGAGCTCAAAATCGCCCTGATTGGATGCGGCGGGCGTGGTACCGGCGCTGCAGGGCAGGCCCTGAACGTCCCGGGAAACAAGTTGATTGCCATGGGAGATGCCTTCGGGAACCGCCTGGAAGGAGCCCTCAAGGCGCTCAAGGAAGAGCATGGTGAAAAGGTCGACGTCCCGGCGGACCGCCAGTTCATCGGATTCGACGCGTACAAACAGGCCATTGCCCTCGCAGATGTCGTCATTCTGGCCACCCCCCCAGGATTCCGTCCCATTCACTTCGAGGAAGCTGTCCGGCAGGGGAAACACGTTTTCATGGAAAAGCCGGTGGCAACCGACGCCGGTGGTGTCCGCCGCGTGCTGGCTGCCGCTGAAGAAGCAAAGAAGAAGAATCTTAAGGTTGGTGTCGGACTTCAGCGGCATCATCAGGCGGGATACATCGAGACCATCAAGCGACTGCATGAAGGCGCGATTGGTGACATCCACACGCTGCGGGTCTATTGGAACGACGCCGGAGTCTGGGTCAATCCCCGGAAACCGGAGCAGACCGAAATGGAGTATCAGATGCGGAACTGGTACTACTTTGCCTGGTTGGGAGGCGACCACATTGTCGAGCAGCACATCCACAATCTGGATGTCGCCAACTGGGTCAAGAAGGGGTACCCGGTCAAGGCTCGAGGCATGGGCGGACGCCAGGTCCGGACCGCCAAGGAATACGGTGAGATTTTCGATCACCATGCGGTCGAATTCTTCTATGCCGATGGCTCGGTGGCCTTCAGCCAGTGCCGGCACATCCGGGGTTGCTGGAGCAGCGTGAGCGAGCATGCCGTTGGTAGCAAGGGCATCGCGGATATTGGCGGTCATTCCATCAAGGGGAGCGACGGCAGCGCCTGGCGTTACAAGGGCGGCAAGGACGTGGACCCGTATCAACAGGAACACATCGACCTGTTCGCTGCCATCCGAAGCAACACCGAATACAGCGAGGCGGCCAATGGCGCCAAATCGACCATGACGGCCATTCTGGGTCGCATGGCGACTTATTCAGGAGTGGAAATTGCGTGGGACGATGCGTTGAACTCCAAGATCAACCTGATGCCCGACAGCTACACGTGGGACACGAAGCCCAAGACCCTTCCGGATCCGGATGGCTTCTACAAGGTGGCCGTCCCTGGAACCACCAAGGTGGTGTAGTCGAAAGGACGGGAAGTCCGATGAAATCAGCCCGGTCCTTGGACCGGGCTTTTTTTCAATGGCCATTGCTTCCTCGTCTTTTCCATCGGATTTGCACATGCAAGTCCATGATCCCACCAGGGGCCTATGGAATTGAATGAAGCGTCCGGAGCCCAGATGGAGGTTCGGTTTCGAGGTCTTAGCTGGAAGGCGAGCCGTCGAGGCGGTATCCAAACGACGGTGGTTAGAATCGATATGGGGACTTGCAGGAGCGCGTCCCTTCGGACACAAGTCCCT
>CAIPFS010000111.1 GCA_903864375.1 uncultured Verrucomicrobiota bacterium | reverse complement strand
TTACGATCGCCAGCGGCGAGTACATGCCGCTGCCGGCCACCGTGAGCGGAATCAGCGCCCCGACCGCCGTCAGAGTAGTCAGAACCACCGGTAGGAATCGAATCTCACCCGCCCGTTCAATGGCTTCGGCCAACGCCACGCCCTCGGCCCGCAATTGGTTGGTGAAATCCACCAGCAGGAAGCTGTTCTTGATCTCGATTCCCACCAGGGCAATGAATCCAATGGATGCCGTGAAGCTCAAGCTGTAGCCGCTGAGCCAGAGCGCCACCAGCCCACCCACCATCCCCAACGGGATCACGCTGGCCACAATCAATGTTCCACGAAAGCTACCAAACTGGAGCACCAGGATGGCCAGAATGCCAAAGGTCGCGATCATCACCGCTCCCCCCAGGCCGCCGAAACTCTCCTTCCGGCTCTCCACCTCTCCGCCAAACTCGTAGCGATAGCCCTTGGGGAATCGAATTTTATCGAGTTGTTCCGCCACCTGCCGGGTGAGTTGGTCGGTGTTGTAACCCGGTTGAACAAAGCTGGAGACGGTCACACTGCGTTCGCGATTGAACCGCTGGATCAGCGGAGGAGCAGATTCCCACTGAAGTTGAGCGACCTCGCTCATCGGAACCCAACCTCCGGATGCCGTGGGCACATACAGGCGGCTCCAGTTGGTCAGGGTGGCCCGTTCCCCTCGGGGAAGGCTGACGGTGACATTGTAACTGTCACCATTGGCTTCGCGAAAGGTGGTGGCATTCAGACCCGCGAAGGCCAGCCGGGTGGCCCGATCCACCGCCCCCTCACCCACTCCCAGCAGGGATGCCTTGGCGGCGTCAAAACGAAGCCGCAGATCGGTCCGGGGTGTTCGTAGCGGATTGTCGACGGTCCGGGTTCCCGGAAGCTGTAACAGGATGGTTTCCACCTGGCTGGCGAGTGCGGCGATGCGGTCCAGGTCATTGCCCAGGACCCGAACGGCAATGGGCGCTTCAATCGGAGGGCCATTCTCAAATTCCTTCAGTACTATCCGTGCGCCCGGAATGCGCTGCAGTTTTTCGCGCAACCGGGCAAACAGCGCGGCGGTCCGTTTTGAATCATAGGATTTGAGCGAGACAAACAGCTCACCGAAGCGGGCCGACTGTTCCTCGGGGATTTCGTTGTAGTAGATCTGTGGATTCCCCCGCCCGACATTGGCGAACCATCCGGAAACTTCCGGTTCCGTCGTCAGCAGTGTTTCGATCTTTCGAACAATGTCATCCGTCATCGCCACGGAATTGCCCTCGGTGCCGTAAACTCGAATGGCAAATTCAGGGATACCCGCCACGGGAAAGAGACTGAATCCGATGCGTGGCACCAGGGCGAAACTTCCCAACACCAGCAGCCCGGTGAGAATAAGGGTCGTTGCCCGGTGGGTCATCGCCCAGTGCAGCAACGGGCGGTAGGTCTGATGAATGGCCCGTTGAAGGACTCGAAGGAAGATATTCCCTTCATGGCCTGCGCTGCCTCCCAGGAATCGGCTGGCCATGAAGGGGATGATGGTGAGCGACACCACCAGTGAGGCCAGCACCGTGAAGACCACCGCCAGCGGCAGGCTGCGAATGAACTGGCCCGGTCCGCCTGGCAGCATCAGCAACGGAAGAAAGGCGAACAGCAGCGTCGCGGTGGTTCCCACGACGGCCCCGGCAATCTGCCGCGTGCCGGCCAATGCCGCCTCGATCGGCCCCATTCCATCCCGCCGGAATCGGGCGATGTTTTCCACCACCACAATGCTGTCATCCACCAGCAACCCCAGGGCGATCACACAACCGACGATCGACAATTGATTGAGACTGTACCCCGACAGCTGGAGCAGACTGATGCCCATCGCCAGCGAGAGCGGAATCGACAGGAGGACCAACAAGCTGGCCCGAAAACCGAGGGGCAGGACCGTCACCAGGACAAGGGCGAATGCAAACAGGAAGTCCTTTTCCAAGCGACCCAGGCGCGATCGAATGTTTTGGGCCTGATCGAACCCGACTTCGAGACGGACATCCCCCGGGAGTTCCTCCCGAAACGCATTCACCCCGGCGAGGACGGACTCCCGCAGATCGAGGGCACTCTTGCCCCGTTGTGGCACGACGGTGACGAACACCGCTCGCTGTCCGTTGTACCGTCCGATGTATTCGGTCTCTTCGTAGTCCCATCGCACGTCGGCGATGTCGCGCAGGTGCACCACCGCCCGTCCGCTTCCCTCAACCGAGCTGTCGCGAATCTGGTCCAGGGTGGTGAAATTGCCGGTGGTCTTGACCGTGAATCGCCGGGTTCCCACTTCTGCCGCACCCCCGGGAATGGTCTCGTTATTTTCCTGAAGCACCGCGACAACCCGATCCAGTCCCACGTGCAGTTGGTTCATGCGATCCGGGTCCAACGTCACCCGGACCTGTTTGTCGGGATAGGCCCACTTTTGCACCTTGCGCACTCCGGAGACGACCTCAAGCCGTTTGCGCAGGCTTTCCGCCAGGTCTTGAAGTCGGGCATAACTGGCCTCCGGACTCACCAATGCCAACTGCATCAGGGCCACATCGGTGGTCTGGACCTTGCGGACCTCCACCTTGGTCAGGCCGGTGGGCAGGCTTCCGCGGACCTGGTTCACCTGCCGCTGCACATCATCGTACTTGCGATCCGGGTCCGTTCCATAATTAAACTCAATACTGAGCACTACGACGCTGTCGCGGATGGTGGTCTGGATCTTTTTGAGGTCATCCAGTTCCTTGATGGAGTCCTCCACCGGACGCGCAATCAACTTTTCCAGGTCCGTCGGGTTCCCTCCCGGAAGAACAAAGAAAAGGTTAAAGACGGGAATTTTTAATTCAGGATCCTCCGATCTTTGGATCGACTGGAAGGAAAAGATTCCAATGGTGGCCAGGCACGCCGTCAGGAGCAGGGTGAACGGGCGGTTGCGCAGAAAGAATTCGATGATGGACATGGTGCCGGGGGGGGATTTATTGGATCGACGCCAGCCCATTCTCCACGCGAACCGGCATTCCGTCGCGCAGGAACTCGGCACCAGCGACCACCAGCGACGCTCCCGTCGGGAGTTGCGTGCGAAGAAAAAGACGACCGGCAAACCAACCGTCCGCCACCACCGGGACCCGGCGGGCCACCGTCCCATCCACCAGGAACACCACCGCCGAATCCCCCTGTCCCTCGACAATCGCCGACGCGGGAATCCATGGGCGGGGCTCCACCGGTCGGGGATGGAGAGTGACATGGGTCAGGAAGCCGGAACGAAGCCCGGGCGGGACTTCATTCACCCGGATCTCCACCTCCGTGGTCCGGGTCGGTGAATCACTGGCTTCCGCAATGTGCGCAACGATTCCCCTCGATACCGTACCGGGGGTTTCGATCGACCAGTCGGCAGCATCGCCGACACGGACTCGGAGAATATCCCGGTCGCTCAACCCGACCCTCACCAGCCATCCCTCCGCATCCGTGCCGAAGTCCAGAACGGGAGTCCCGGCGGCCAGGGTCTGGTTGGGTTCGGCACGGCGTCGTAGGATGACCCCGTCCGAGGGAGCCTCGATTACGGCGTGGCGGGCATTGAACTCCGCCGACCTCAGAGCCGCCGCAGCCTGCTCCTCCTGGGTCTCCACATTCTGGACCTGCTCGAGGGTATAGACCTGTGTTGCCAGCAACTGACGTGCGCGGACCACGTCCCGGGTGGCCTTGTCCCGGTTGGCCCTCGCCTGAATGACCAGCGCCTCGATTTCATCCAGTTTCAATCGGGCCAGCACCTGGCCTTTACGAACCGATTCCCCGGCTCGCACCATCACCTCACCGACCACGCCACCCGATTTGAAGGACAGTTCCGCTTCCGCCTGGCGACTGAGAATTCCGGTCGCCTCAATCGGCACAGCCAGGGTCGAATAGACCACCGGGACCGTGCTGACCGGAATCGAAACGGCGGTGGCCACGCCCACCGGCCCTGGTGTCCGCGAACAGCCGGCGACACCCCCCAACGCCAGCGCGGCGACCACCACGCCCACACCCAGCCATCGATTTCCATTCATTCGGCTGACAAAATGTCAGCAACTGACAGTTTGTCAAAGCGAAAATGGAACCGGGTGAGCTGGAACACTTCCAAACAACCGCTCTTCTCCATTTCCATAGACCTCAATCCTAACTCATTGAAGAAGAATAACATCGGTAGGGCGATGCTCCCGCCGAACCGCGGCGGTCGGTACCACCCCGATTTCGTAGTCGCCGTTCGTGAGACGGCGCTTACTCAACTGGACCGGAGCCCGTTGCTGAACCGAACGGTGTGTTGTTGGCCCGATCCCGCAGCGACACCGGGAAGCGAAACGCCGCCGGGCATTTTCTGGAATGTCCTGTCCCGATTGATCAGCGCCGTCTCACGAACGGCGACTCCAACCTGAAGGCATTGGCCGGTGTCCATACGGCGCGCCACCAGGTGCCTTGTCCCTTGGTCATGCTTCGCCGGCGCGATACCAGCGCTTTGAGTGGCAAACTGAGGGCCATCGGCCCGTTTCCAACCCAGCCTGGGCCAACGGCCCAGGTTCGGTTACGCCTTCCTGAGGGCTGAAGGCCCGGTCTACGGTTAACACCGCCGCCTTGTCATCCGCCCTATCGAATTGGATCGGGCCTACAGCCCTTGGAATTACTCCCGGGCGTGACCTGGGCCGCTGGCCCAGGCTGGAATTGGGGCGCGCCGTTGGCGCTCATGAATGGCATCGCCCCATCCCGTTCGATGGGCTCCGGTTTATGGAATCGCAATTCGATTCGTTGCCAGCGCATACGCTGCTCTTGACTACAACCTGAAGGCGATGGCCGGTGTCCATTCGAAGTGCCAACCGATGACCTGTCCCTTGGTCATGCTTCGCCGGCGCGATACCAGCCTTTTGAGTGGCAAACTGAGGGCCATCGGCCCGTTTCCAACCCAGCCTGGGCCATCGGCCCAGGTTCGGTTACGCCTTCCTGAGGGCTGATGGCCCGGTCTACGGTTGATACCACCGCCTTGTCATCCGCCCTATTGAACTGGATCGGGCCTTCAGCCCTTGGAATTTTTCCCTGGGCTTGACCTGGGCCAACGGCCCAGGCTGGAATTAGGGCGCGCCGTTGGCGCTCATGAATGGCATCGCCCCATCCCGTTCGATGGGCTCCGGTTTACGGAATCACAATTCGATTCGTTGCCAGCGCATACGCTCCTCTTGGTTCCTCGGGATTGGCGTTTGGAAATTCCGATGCCTTCGAATTCTTAGAGGAAAAGTGATGGCTTGGGAGGACCGATCAGGCGGTTTCGGAACGGATGCATCAGGCAGTCAGGGAGCCCGGGCACAACCGGCGCCGCAGGGTGCCGCGAGTCATCGATCCGACGCCTCCCCTGGCTACGCCCTCGGTGCCAATGCGTCGGTGATCAATTTGAAGCCATGGGCCAGGAAGTCCGGGAGTGCCACACCGTGAACCGCTTCAATCGCCCAACCCAATTGCCCGCGCAGTACACCCAATCCATGAGTGAATGCCCAAAGGTTGAGGGCAATGACAATCGCGCTGGCTCCATCCTTTCGAACCGTACCATCCTTGCGACCCCTTTCCACCTGCGAGGCCACCAGGGCGATAATTTGCTTTTTCTGGTCCAGCAAGCGAAGTGAAACCGGTGCTCCCTCGAGGTGCGACGAGCCCTCCCCAGGCGATCGAAGAGAACCGGAATGTCCCTTCCCGCTCAGCGACGTCATTTCCAATGCAGGGTCCGGACAATGCGCCCCCTCCAGCAGCATCAATCGGGCGTCGTCCGGGCAATCGTCATGGAACTGGATGTAGGCCCGCCCGATGGCCTCCAGAGCGGCGGCTCCATCGGGGGCCGTGGCGATGGCCTGGACAAATCGTTCCTGCAACCGCTCACAGGAGGTCAGGAAGGTCTCCTGAATCAATTCCTCCATCGTCGGGAAGTAGAAATACACCAGCGGGCGACTCAGACGACTCCGCTTGGCGATGTCCCCGTAGGTGACATCCTCCAATCCGCGGCTGGCAAAGAGATGGGCGGCCGCACCGATGATTTTATGCCGGGCGCGCTCCCGATCATCCGTGCGACGACGTGGGGAGGATTTCTTCATGAACGAGCGACGAATATCCGCCGGGGAGTTACCCGCGTCAACGCACCATGAGTCCGGCGGCCCGGGCGGCCCGGACTTTGGATGTCGGGATGTAGCGCGCGGCGAACTCCTTTCGGAATTCACCAAAGGTCCCCGCCGAGAGATGCCGCCGGATGCGTCGCATCAATTCCAGGTAGTAGTGACTGTTGTGGATGCTGACCAATCGAAGCCCCAGGATTTCATTCACGTTGAGCAGATGGCGAATGTAGGCCCGGGTGTGATGCTGGCAGGCGAAGCAGGTGCAACCGGGTTCAATTGGCCCGAGTTCCGCTTTCACCGCCCCCCCCTTGATGGCGAAGGTTCCCGTGTCGGTGAATGCCGTCCCATTGCGGGCGACGCGCGTCGGCAGGACGCAGTCGAACATGTCGACCCCGCGGGCCACCAGCTCGACAATTTGAGCCGGGGTGCCCAATCCCATGGCATAACGGGCTTTGTGGGCGGGG
>CAIPFS010000110.1 GCA_903864375.1 uncultured Verrucomicrobiota bacterium | reverse complement strand
GTTGGTATCGGCCTTGTTCACCAATGCCGGGACCTGGGCACCATCCAGAAAGAGTTTCACCGAACTAGTCTGAACTGCCGTCAGCCGGTCCTCGATCGTCAAACTGAGGTTGACCGGCGGATTCACCCCCACGGTATTGTCTCCCGGGCTGGCGATTGCGACGGTAGGTACGTTCAACGAATTGTCCTGAACATCCAGCGACACCAGGTCGACGTAGCCATCGGGCGCACCACCACGGGAGGTGGACTGAATGGTGACGTAGGCAAATCGAGCCCCCGCTGGAATGATTCCGGTCTGACGATCCTGAGCCCAATCCTTGGCGCTGGCATAACGTGAATTGGAGGCTGTCGGAATATTATCGATAAAGGCTTCTCCTCCCAAGGGGATGGGATCACCGACGACTTTTTGGTTGGCGTCGCGGAACTCAACGGTGAGATCGCTGAAGTCTCCCTGAGTGAGGTAGCTGCTGAACCAGGCGGTGGCGGTGAACCGACCGTTTCCCGCATCGATTTTTGCGGGGGTCAGAGTTGTGGAGGCGGTCAGGCTGACCTCTTGATGGACCGTGGCGCTGCTTTGGGTGACTCCGTAGACTCCGGAAGCGTACGGGCGAAGGAAGCCTTCGCCGCTACCCGTCGGGCCTGGGAGGGTGTATTGGGTGGAGTAGAGGTAGGTGCTGTAGTAGCTCCACCCCTGGCCGACGTCGGGATTGACCAACCCTCCCACGCGGACGACGGCCAGACTGCTGTTTTTGCTGTTTTCGAAGCTGCCGTCCACGATGAGCTCGGCGGCGTTCGCGGTTCCGACGAATGCAAGGCCACCCGTCAGGACGGCCAGCCCCATTCTTCTGCCTGAGTATGATTTCATGAGTGTTCGATTTCCAGTGGTCAGGGTTTATCGGTCGATTGAACGGCCGACGGTTTGACTCTTGAGAAGGCTATGGGGACGGGAGGCAGTACGACGTCAAATCTGCGTGACTCCAATTCGGTGCCCTTCTTTGAGTTTTGGCGGACAAAAAACTGATGGGTCCCGCTTTCCCTTGAAGAGGAGTTGTGGAATGATCGTTTGTCCCGTTAGCCGTTTGCATGGTTCCTATGAAACTCTCCCTTCGTCGGTGGCTCGGATTGACCGGGCTCTTTCTGGTCCTTGGACTTCAGGCAGCTCCCTTGCGGGTGTTCATCCGCGCCGGGGCCAAGACCCACGGATCGAATCAACATGATCATCCCCGGTTCCTGGCCGAGGGAACCCAGTTGCTCAAGGATCGTGGGGTCCAGGTCGACGGGGCGCTGGAATTCCCCACAGCCACCCAATTGGACCACACCGATGTCCTGGTGATCTATGCCGCCGATGGCATGAAGATCGAAGGGGAGAACCGGGCCAATACCGAAAAGTTTTTGAAACGGGGCGGCGGCCTGGTGGTGATCCATGACGGTGTGGTGGCGGGTGACCAATATGAATGGGCCAAGAAGGTGCAGGGCGGAGCCTGGCGCTGGGACGGGGAAAAGAAGACCTCCTGGCATGAGGGCGAGGTGGGCCTGTACTTCGTCGAC
>CAIPFS010000109.1 GCA_903864375.1 uncultured Verrucomicrobiota bacterium | reverse complement strand
TGTTGAACAGTCTGACGGCCTCGGAAAACAGTTTTTCCCGGCCTCGAGGCTGATGCTTTGCCCTTTAAAAACCGATGTCCGATCCACACTCACCTGTCGTCATTTGCACGCGCGGTTCAGCCCTGGCTCTGGCCCAGGCCACCATGGTCCTGAGGCACCTTCGGGCTCTCCATCGACGGCAATCGTTTGAACTGAGCGTCATCAAGACCACCGGGGATCGGCTTCAGACCACCCAGCCCGGCGACGCCTCCGAGAGCGTTCCCCGCGGTCTTTTCACCAAGGAACTGGAGGAGGAACTTCTGGCGGGCCGGGCTCACATCGCGGTCCATAGCCTCAAGGATTTGCCGACCGAATTGCCGGAGGGCCTGACGGTCACCGCCACCCCGCCCCGGGCGGATGTTCGGGAGGTGCTCCTGTATCGGAGTCTGGAGCTGCAGCCCGACCTTTCAGAAAGCGATTGGTCACCCGGTCGACGGATTCCCTATTTTGGCACCGGACGGGAAGGTCTCGGTCCGTTGCCGCCTGGAGCGATTGTGGCAACCAGCAGTCCGCGTCGCTCCGCCCAACTGCGGAGGATTCGACCGGATCTGAACATTGTGGTCATTCGCGGCAACGTCGGAACGCGTCTCAGGAAACTCGTGTCCCGGACGGAATTTGACGCCACGTTGCTGGCGGCGGCGGGATTGGTCCGGCTGAACTTTGATATTTCTCCGCGGGGACTGCTTCGCGTGGATCCCCGTCTGGGACAGGAGGAACGTCGAACGATTGAGCCTCCACCATCAGGGGTTCTGGCGACAGTCCTCGAACCAGAGGAAATGCTTCCCGCCGTGGGACAGGGTGCCGTTGGACTGGAAATCCGATCGGATGACCGCCGCACGGCGGAGCTTTGTCTGCCTCTCAATCACTTCAACACGTTCGCCGCCGTTCAGGCGGAGCGTGCCTTCCTTCGGGCGATGGGCGGTGGATGTCAGTCGCCGGTGGCCGCCTACGCGCGTGTTGTTGGACATCAACTTCACCTGCGAGCCGCCAGTTTCCTGGAGGGTGGCAGTCATTCGGCAGAAGGGTACCGCGTGGTCCGCGAGGCCGAACAGTTGGGAGTTCAAGTGGCGTCGGAATTGAAACGGATGATGGCCCATCCTCCCTTGAGCGAGTCAGGTTCATGAATGTCGCGGCACTCGAGCACCTCCGGGCACGAGATCCGGTGATGGCTGAATTGATTGGGGATCTCGAACCGTGCTGTCTCAAGCCAATTCCCCGACGTTCACCCTTCGAATCGCTGGTTCGGGCGGTGGCTCATCAGCAGCTTCACGGAAAGGCTGCGGACACCATCCTGAAACGGTTCATTGCCCAGGTGCCGGGACGCCGGTTTCCGCGTCCCGAGGACGTCTTGAAGCTTCCGGACGAATCGCTGCGGGCAGCAGGTTTTTCCCGGGGGAAAATCGCGGCCATCCAGGATATTGCCCGTAAAACTCAAGCCGGGTTGGTCCCCAAGGCGGGCGTGCTCCTGCAAATGTCAGACGACGAAATTGTCGAACGTCTGACGCAATGTCGGGGCATCGGTCGCTGGAGCGTGGAAATGCTGTTGATTTTCAAGCTGGCGCGTCCCGATGTCCTGCCGATCGATGATTTTGGCATCCGGGACGGATTTCGTGCCGCCTATGGGCAGTCAATGGCTCCGAAGCCCAGGGAGTTGCTGGAGTTTGGTGAACGTTGGCGGCCTCACCGCACCACTGCCAGTTGGTATCTGTGGAGGGCTGCCGATCGAGACAAGCGGGCACCGGGACCGGCTCAATAACTGGTACGGATCCTGGCAGAATGGAAAGGGTCGACTGGCGCCCGCCGGCTGCGAAGCTGGGCCCCTTTCCGTCCGAAGTGCATCGATTCCTTCCGCGGGTTGTGAACCATTACTCGAGGTAGCCGTTGGGATGGCGCCGGTGCCAGTCCCACGCGGTGCTGATGATTTGGTCGATTTTTGGGTATTGAGGCTTCCAACCCAATTCGCGGATGGCCTTTTGAGCGCTGGCCACCAGTCGTGGAGGATCCCCGGCACGACGCGGTTTATCCTGGAACGGTATTTTGACCCCGGTGACCT
>CAIPFS010000108.1 GCA_903864375.1 uncultured Verrucomicrobiota bacterium | reverse complement strand
GGGTTTGAAGCCCGGCGACCATATCACCTTTCGACTCCGGGTCACCGAAACGGATGGCTGGGTCGATCAAATCCAAAAGACGCAAACCACAACCCCTCCGGCGACCAACGTGACCGATGCAACGTCCTTCCCTGCGCCCTCTCAGGAAATCCGGCAGGTTCCGGTGGTCGATGTGTTAAACCCGGGTGATCGGGTGCCGAATTACACGTTGACCAACCAACTGGGGAAGAGCTTCAGCCTGGAGTCGCTCGGAGGACAGGTGGTGGTCCTCGATTTCATCTTCACCCGTTGTCCGTTTCCCGATTTCTGTCCCCGGCTGAGCCGGAATCTGGCGGCACTCCAACGACGATTGAAGGAGTCCCCTCCTCTCCTGACCAATTGCCATCTGGTTTCTCTCTCCTTTGATCCCCGGTACGACACCCAGGAACGGCTCGTGAACTACGGGCGCACCTACGGAAACGACCCTGCCCTCTGGTCGCTGTGCCAGGCCTCCATGGACACCATTGAGCGACTTGCCGGCCATTTCGAACTCTATTTCGCCCGCGATGTGGAACCGGCGCAGCAAAATCACAACCTGCGAACCGTCGTGTTCGATCGCCAGGGAAAGCTGTTCAAGGTCTTCAAGGGCAATCAATGGACGGTGGAGGAACTGACGGAAGCCGTCGTGGCCGCCGGGGCCGACCACCGGTAGGCAGCCCTCAGGGCGAATGGGTAAGGTGCAATATAGGCGGTGGTAGCCAAAATCGAGTTAGGGACTTGCGTCCGGAAACGCTCCTGCAAATCCCTGATCCATTCTGCACCTTTAGAGCTCGTCCATAAATCATGTAGCGTATTTAGCGTTTGAAAAGAAGCCGAGGCAATCGGCGGTGGAAATGGCGTCAAAAGCGGTTTTGGTTGCTGGTAGGAGCTCCTCGAGTGTGCGGGGAGCCAGACTTCTGAGGCACTGCTTGATTTTGCTCCACATGTTCTCGATGGGATTGAAATCCGGTGAGTATGGGGGCAGATACCAAAGTTTGGCTCCAGTGGACTCGACAGCCTCCATGACCCCGGAAACCTTATGAGTGCTGAGGTTGTCCATGATCAGGAGGTCCCCTGGCCGCAAGTAGGCAGAGAGTCCGTCACGAACCCAGGCCAGGAACATGGGACCATCGATGGCTCCTTCGAAAAGACAGGGAGCCAGTGGCCCGTCCGGGCAGATGCCTGCGACCAAGGAGCAAGTGTGATAGTGGCCGTGCGGGACGTTCGCCCTCAGACGCTGGCCGTGCAGAGCCCGTCCGCGCCATCGGGTCATGCGGGTGTTGGCACCACTTTCATCGACAAAGATTAGTCGACGAAATCCTCCCTTCACAACCCGGTCATGCCAGGCGGCTCTTCGCTCCATGACGTCCGGGCGGAGTTGTTCGGTAGCGTGTAGCGTTTTTTTTATAGTTCCACCCCAGTTGTCGGAGCCACAGGTCCACCGTCGATGTCCGGAAAGGGCGGTCCATTTGTGCACCCAATTCAGCCAGGGTCGCATCGGGTTTCCTGGAGAGTGCCTCTTCTAGGCGAGCCTTACGCTCGGGGGTCAGCAAAGACTTTCGTCCGCAGCGCTCAGTTTGCGGCTTGAGGGAACCCCGTTCCTTGAATTGTTGGCGTACCCGCCGTACCGCAGCCACACAGAATCCCAAACTGGTTGCGATATCCTTCGTCTTCCAGCCTTCGCCGTAAAGCTCGAGGATGCGCTCTCGCATTGCTAGGGGTATTGCTTTCATGCCGCCCCCACTCGATCACGAATCGCCACCTATGGGAAGCTACATATTAAATGGAAATGCTCTAGGATCTGAATAAAACGCCCCGTACCAGGGCCACCGCTGGATTAGGGTGTCCGCTAAATTTGGACATCATCCGTGGGGCGGGAGATCCACGGGATGACCGCCAGCAGCCCTGCGGTTCCGATGTAAGCCCAGACCCAGGGCCAGGCGGGCACAACCGCTCCGATCACATCGAAAGGAGTGATCCGGGTCGCGTGCATGAAGCCCAATGCCGAGAAGGCCGCAGCGCCGAGCATCCAGCAGGCGGCCTGGCGAAAGCGGCGTTCCGTCATCGCGACCACAGCACCCGACCAAAGGATGGACATGAAGATGTAGCCAGAATCCCCGGCAAAAACCCCCGGCACCGAGTAATTGCGGAGGGTCGTGATCTTCCCGATCAATTCGGCCGAAAACGTGACCCCAGCACCGGCCAGAGCATGACGCAGCAACAGTGCCGCGAAGCCAGCCACAGGCGGCAGCATGCCGATGGCGACGGCAGGATAGTGCTTCACGGACACCGACGAAAAGGCCTGCATGAACATCGTGGCACCAATCCACACCAGGATCGCCATTCCGGCTTCCACCGGTATCGCATAGGCAATATAGCTGAAGGTACCCGTCATCAGGACCGCGGTGAAAAAGACGGCATTTAGTGTGGAATAACCGGCGCGGGCGCCGATGGCCTTCCAACCCGGATGACCGTAGTACAGCGTGGTGGGATAGGGTGAACCACACATCGCTGCGGCAATGGATCCGAGCCCGTTCATGGTCAGGGCAGGACGACCTTCATATCGATCTCCCGCCGCCTCTGCCGATTCCAGACACTGGAGGGACCCCACCAGGCCGAGCAGGCCCATGGGAAGGGTCACCGGCAGGTACGGCACAATGTAGGGCACGGATGCGACCAGGTCACCCAACACCGGGATCGGCAGGTGCAGTCCGACGTGTTCCGAGGCCAGCGCCCCCACCGGCACCAGCGGCGCCGTGGATGCGCCCTGCCGATGCCAGAGCCAGGCCATCGCCGTGCCGATGGCAATGACCAGCAGCGAGGCGGGAAGCCCCCCTTTCAGCTTCATCCGTCCGTAGTAAACGGCACAAACGAGACCGAGCGTCACGAACCCGATGTCCGGATAGGCGACGCATTTGAAGAAGAAATCCCCTGAAATGAACAGCAACCCGACCATCGCGGGAGTGGCCAGTAACGCGGCCCGCGGAATATGCCGGCGCAACCTGTCGACCCACAAGCCACCCACCAACTCGATGACGCCACAGGCAAGACACGCCGCGATGCCGGCACGCCATGCCTCCAAATCCGCCGCCGACTTGTCGAGCCCGCGGGCCAGGGCCGCCTGCTGCGCTGGGAGCATCACCAGCAGTGAATATGCCAGCACGGTGAACAGGCTGATGCCGTAGGGCAGCGCACAGGCGTCGTCGCGCCGCTCGCGACGCGCCAGCGCCCGTGCCTGCCGTGCGTAGAAGAGATTTCCGACCAGTAGCGAGACTGCCGCCGCCGGTAGGATGTGGTCGTAAAAGACCGCCGGGGAAAACTTCAACATCCCCAGACAGAAACTGGAGATCAGGAGCAGGTTGATCAGGTTGTCGAGGGCGAGGGCGAAGAACCCATCCAAATCCCCTTTGACGAAAAGTTTCATGCGGAATAGTGCGCGCCCAGACCCAGGTCCCTCATCGCGGCGCGGAACTGAGTCGCAAAGCGGTCGCTACGGATGTGAAATTCCTCACTCAGGTCGACGGGCAATTCCTCGGGGCGCTGGCTTTCAACGATGGGCTTGTCCTCCGCCAGGATTGAGTTCTCCCAATCCAGAAGCTGGCGGGCCGGCACGTGATGATCGAAGTTGCGTGCGATAAAAAAGAAAATCCGCGTCCGCCGACGCGACACCGGG
>CAIPFS010000107.1 GCA_903864375.1 uncultured Verrucomicrobiota bacterium | reverse complement strand
CTAGCGGCGAGCACGACGGAAGGCGGCAAAACCAACCAGCGCGGCACCAGCAACCATGGCATAGGTTTCAGGTTCAGGTGTTGAAACGGGCGCAGGTCCTCCAGAAAGACCGCCCTTCGCCAACAGAGTGGTTCCAGAGAAGGCTCTGACCACGTAACTGCCAGCGTTTCCGGAGTTGAATCCAGGGGCGGAGACATTCGAGAAAATACCGGAGTAGGAGTTATTGGCACCCGGAATGATGCTTATCACCGTCTTCAAAATTGAACCTCCGGGAGACGTCAGGGTAAATGCTGTCACAGGAGCGGTCGGAGAGTAATCAATCACCCCAACAGTCAGCGCCGAAGTGGTGCTATTGAAGGAGCCGGTGCCCGTGCCGTGATCGCCGTCGCCGCCGACCGGGTCGAAGGTCATATGAATGGTGAAATTGGCCGCATTTGCGGCGAGGGAAGCGAAGAGAACGCCAGTGATGGCGAGGGCATTTTTCATGTTCAAGCTAAAGGAGCCTAGGCGGTTGGAATATCAAGGGTTGATTCAAAAATTGTCCAGGGCTTGCCACCTCTGACATGGGCTCTATAGCGGTTAAAGGAAGGGGTCATCAAGCAGTTAATAGCATCTTTGATGGCTGCAGCCTTCGAGCAATTTTTCCCCGCAGTTCGATCGTGCGTCGCTTTGAAGCGCCCGGGTGGGCTGCTCGTTTTGTAGACTGATTCCGGCCGGTGATCTGCGTATTGTTTGGTGAGCCGTGCTTCCCGTTGGACAGTTTTGTTTTTTCGAATCACCAGCCGGGCGGGAAGGGACGGAACGCCTAGAAAGCCTGTGTCATAAGTATCCTGCCAGTACTATATCCCATAGCTGCCGCCATTGATGTGGGCAGCGAACAACTTCACCTGTCCATCGCCGGTGGTCCACCGAAGGTGTGCGAATCTCTGGAACGCAGCTGGAAGCCCGAGCATCTCTTCGCCCTGAGGCAGGCCTGGGCAGGCTGGGAATTTTACCGGCGTCCAATTGCCGAATGCGATGAAGCCCTCGCAGATGTCGGCCATCGTTTTGTTGAGGCCGAAGGATTAGGCCATCTGACGATGACCCGTTCGCGGCACACTGCGTGGACGATTTCGAGTCCCATTGATTCCCAGCCAGGCACTGTAGCCAACAGGAATCCGCAAAAACGCGGCAAGTTTGGCCTTGGCAGGCATGCACTGTGGAATTCGCGGGTTCTAGTGGCCGCCGATCGGTCCACCTACGGATCGCGCCGTTCGCCCCGGGCCTCCAGCGCGGCATCATCGCGCAGCCGTTGTGGGGTGTAGTCGAACCACGGCAGTTGCGTCAGGGGATGATTCCACCACCCGCGCCCTGCGGCGTGATAGGACAGGAACTCGGTGGTCATCACATTGAAGACGAACAGGAACCAGACGATCAAGGTGAGGATCCAGGCCACCACCCGTCCGGCACGGGTTCCCAGCCAGCGGACCGCCCGAATCAGGAGATGACGCGACGGGACCGGGCGGGCATGGATCAGCCCCAGTTGATGCAGGATCTCCCATTCGCGGTCGGCCAGCTGATCATGGACAACAACACCCCGCTGAACGGCAT